>DSCM01000037.1 GCA_011049115.1 Pseudomonadota bacterium | reverse complement strand
GTCGAACTTCAGTAAAAAACAAGAATCTCGGGAATTGTTTAAATTTAAGTGCTCGCTGATCAGGCCGGCAAGGAGGAAAAATGCCCTGGGAATACAATGGTGATGAAAACAAAGGCAAATCGTCGGGTGAGATTGAAGATTTGGTTAAAAAGGTTTTCAACCGAGCCGAAAAAGGTTTCGGCGGGGGGCCGCCCGGAGGGCCTTTTCTACTGCTGGCAATTCTGATGGTTGGCTGGTTGGCGACCGGATTTTATATTGTCGCCCCCGATGAAGTAGGGGTTGTCAAGCGCTTTGGTGAAGCCGTATACACGACCGAAGCCGGGCCTCACTGGCATCTGCCACGGCCCATAGAGACGGTGCTGAAGCCCAAGGTTACTCAGGTCAAGCGTCTCGAAATTGGTTTTCGCACGATTTCCAAGGTCACGCCGGCGCGTTACCAACTGGTTCCTCATGAGTCGCTGATGTTGACCGGGGACGAAAATATTGTTAACGCTCAGTTTATTGTTCAGTACAGGATCAGTGATCCGATTGCCTATCTGTTCAATGTCAGCTCCCAGGAAGAGACCGTGCGGGTAGCGACTGAAGCGGCCATGCGTGAGATCATCGGCAAGAATGAAATCGATATTGTTCTGACTACCGGCAAGTACGAAATTCAGCAGGATTGCGCCAGTCGTCTGCAGGAAATTCTCAACCACTACCAGGCAGGGGTACAGATTGTCGCGATTCAGCTTCAGGATGTTCACCCCCCGAAAGAGGTTATTCAGTCTTTTCAGGATGTTGCCAGCGCCAAGGAAAACAAGATCAGGCTGATTAATGAATCCGAGGGCTATAGTAACGAAATCATTCCCAAGGCCAAAGGCAAGGCAACCCAGATGACCAATGAGGCCGAAGCTTACAAGGCGAAACTGATTAATCAGGCGACAGGTGACGCCAATCGATTTTCCGCCAATCTTAAAGCTTACCGGTTGGCGCCGGAAATTACGCGCAAAAGAATGCGTTTGGAAATGATGGAAAATGTTCTCCAAGGTCTTGATAAAATAATTATTGATCCCAAACTGACCCGCTCACTACTACCTTTGTTGCCGCTTGAGTCCCGTCCGCGGGCTCTTGAACAACTGAGTGCCGGCCCGGTGACGGCGGGAGCTCAGGGAGAAAACAGGAGGTCCGGACAATGAAATTATTAAAGCCGATCATGCTTGCTCTCGTGATGATAGTAGTCGTAGCTTACAATGGCTTGTTTGTTGTCGATCAGACCCAGCAGACCCTGATTTTACAACTCGGTAAGCCGATCAGAGTGGTTACGGATCCAGGACTGAAATTCAAAATTCCTTTTCTTCAGCAGGTTGTCTATTTTGAACGGCGTTTGCTGCATTATGATGCCGCTCCGGCCGAGATTATCACCAGTGACAAAAAAAATCTGGTGATCGACAACTACTCCAAGTGGCGGATTGTCGATCCTCTCAAGTTTTATCAGTCGGTACGTACCGAAACCGGGGCCCAGGCCCGGCTTGATGATATTATTTATTCTGAGCTGCGGGTTGAACTGGGCAGGGAAACCCTGAACGATATTGTTTCCAAGGTTCGGGAAAAGATCATGCAAGCAGTAACCAACAAAAGTAACGAGGCCGGCAAGGAATACGGCATCGAGGTGGTCGATGTCCGGGTCAAGGCCGCCGACTTACCCAAGGAAAATGAAAAACATGTTTTTACGAGAATGCAGGCCGAGCGTCAGCGCCAGGCCAAGAGTTATCGTTCCGAAGGAGAAGAGGAGGGCATTAAGATCCGTTCCCAGGCGGATCGCGAGCGGACCATTCTGATTTCCGAGGCCTATCGTGAAGCTGAGAGAATCAAAGGGGAAGGGGAGCAGGCCGCGATCAAAATTTATGCGGAGGCTTACTCGGCCGACCCTGATTTTTATGATTTTTATCGCTCGCTGCAGGCTTACGGCAAGGCTTTGGCTGAACGTACTACCGTGGTGATGGATCGCGAGGGTGATTTTTTCAACCATTTTAAATGATTTTTAAGCATCATCGCTAATTAGTCCGGAACCAACGTGCAAATCTACGATAATTTTTGCGAACCCTGTTTCCCGCCCCGCTCCCAGGTGGTGGCAATCGGTAACTTTGACGGTGTCCATCTCGGGCACCGTTCTCTTTTTGCCCTGGCCCGGGAAAGAGCCCGGGAGAGGGGGCTGGAATCAAGCGCCCTGACCTTTCGTCCTCATCCCTTGAAGCTGCTTTTCCCTAAACGCCGAATCTTTCTGATCACTTCATATGAACGCAAAATCGAGCTGATTGCCGATTCTGGAATTGACAATCTGGTTATCGCCCACTTTGATCATGCCTTCGCCGATTTGTCGGCGCCCGTTTTTGCCCGGCAGGTTCTGGCGAAAAAAATGGGCGCCGCCGTGGTGGTGGTGGGGGATAACTATACTTTCGGACGCAATCGGGAGGGCTCTGTGAACCGGTTGCTCGAATTGGGGCGAAATTCAGGTTTTGAAGTAATAGTCGCTCCCCCCTGTCTGGTCGACAGTGAATTGGTCAGCAGCACCAAGATCAGAGAGGCCATCATGCAGGGAGAAATTGAGCGAGCTGCTCGTTTTTTGGGGCGGCCCTGTGCCGTCACGGGCCGCGTTGTGCATGGCAAGGGTCGGGGCCGGGGTCTCGGTTTTCCAACCGCCAATCTGATTTCCGAGGTTGAACTTTATCCCCAAAACGGAGTTTACGCCGTCTGGGTTGAATTTCAGGGGAACAGATTTAAAGGGGTGCTTAATATCGGCTATAATCCCACTTTCTCTGATACCGGCCTGACCGTCGAGGTTCATATTCTGGGCTTTGACCAAGATATTTACGGACAGGAACTTAAAGTGACTTTCGTTAATCGTTTGCGTCGGGAAAAAAGCTGTTCCGGGATTGACGAACTGCGCCGGCTGATTGCCTCGGATGTGGCTCGGGCCAGAGAACTCCTGACTTAATCATGATGTCTATAGCTAAACCTTTTCCCCTTGCAAAGTAAGCTTGCTTGTGGTAACTAGGCCGCGTTTAAATTCGCACGTCTTTTCAAGTCAGACCCGCCTTGATCGCTGATGATGCAGGCTGGTTTGTAACAGGAGCCTGGTGCCGGGTGGTCCGGTAGGCGCCGTTGTCCGCAAGGGCTTGGAGACGGAGGTATAAAACCAACATCTTGAAATGAAGGAGAGAACAACATGGCTATGGTAAGCATGCGTCAGCTGCTCGAGTCTGGCGTCCATTTCGGTCACCAGACCAAACGTTGGAACCCGAAAATGAAAAAATATATTTTTGGGGCCCGCAACGGCATCTATATCATCGATCTGCAGAAGACCATCAAACTTTATCGGACCGCGTACAAGGCAATTGTTGAAACAGTAGCTCAAGGCGGCGATGTTCTTTTTGTCGGGACCAAGAAACAGGCTCAGGAAAGTATTAAGGAAGCCGCCGAGAATGCCGGAATGTATTGGGTTAACAGCCGCTGGCTGGGTGGTATGATGACTAATTTTGATACCATTAAGAAAAGTATTAACCGTCTGCGTAAGCTGGAAACCATGAAGGAAGACGGTACTTACGAACTTCTGCCCAAAAAGGAAGTCTTGCAGTTGGAAAAGAAGAGGGAAAAGCTGGAGAAAAACCTTGGCGGAGTCAAGAACATGAAGAAAATTCCGTCATGCATTTTTGTCATCGATACCAAGCGTGAAGCGATTGCCGTGGCGGAAGCCAACAAGTTGGGAATTCCGGTGGTAGCGATTGTTGATACCAATTGCGACCCTGATTCAATTGATTACGTTGTTCCCGGCAACGATGACGCTATTCGGGCGATTAAACTTTTTTGCACCAGCATTTCCGAGGCCTGTCTCGAAGGTAAAGCTCTGCGCGACGAGCGCATGCAGGCACAGGACGACGATGACTTCGAGGCGGTTATTGATGAAGGTAAAATGCCGATTGTCGAGCGGGTTGGTGAAGAAACATTTGCCGACACTGATGCGGTCGAAGTTTAAAGGGCTCTTCAGTCAAAAAACAACCTGAAAATAAACCAGGAACCGTATCTCCCTTTTCAAGAGGGCGATGCGGATTTATATTAGAGGATTATGGAGATTTATAATGGCTGAGATTTCAGCAGCAATGGTTAAGGAATTGCGGGAAAAAACCGGTGCCGGCATTATGGACTGCAAGGCGGCGCTGAAGGAAAAAGAGGGCAATCTTGAAGAAGCATTGACCTATTTAAGGGAAAAAGGCCTGGCTTCGGCGTCAAAAAAGGGTGGCCGTATAACTTCAGAAGGGGTAGTTGCTTCCTATATCCATGCTGGTGGTAAAATCGGAGTTATGGTTGAGGTTAACTGCGAGACTGATTTTGTTGCCAGAACCGATGATTTTGTTGATTTTGTCAAAGACGTTGCCATGCATATCGCGGCCGCCGCACCGGTGGCTCTGAAACGTGAAGATGTAGAGCCTGGGTTGGTTGCAAGCGAAAGGGCGATTTATCGCACCCAGGCTTTGGAAAGTGGAAAGCCGGAGAAGATCCTTGATAAGATCATTGACGGCAAGATGGAAAAGTTTTTTAAAGACAGCTGTTTGCTGGAACAGGCTTTTGTCAAGGATACCGATATATCGATTGAGGATCTGATCAAGCAGATGATTGCCAAGACCGGTGAAAATATCAGTATCCGCCGTTTTACCCGTTATGTCATGGGTGAGGGGCTGGAAAAAAAAAGTTGTGATCTGGCGCAAGAAGTCGCCGCCCAGCTTAAGCAGGGATAATTTGTCCGGCTTTTGTGCGCCGGGGCAAGGTAAAGCTCATTTTTTTTACAGGTGAAATATAATTGTCTGCAACCATGACCGCATCCATGTCGACGGTGAAAACCCGTTCGGTTTTCAACCGAGTTTTACTTAAGCTCTCCGGTGAAGCTCTGATGGGCGGAGGAGAGTACGGGATTGAGCCCACTGCGATTTCCGGTTTTGCGGAAGAGATTGTCGAGCTCCATCGCTTGGGGTTGCAAACCGCGATAGTCATTGGTGGCGGCAATATTTTTCGTGGCATAACCGCTGCGGCCAAAGGCATGGATCGTTCGACAGCCGATTATATGGGAATGCTGGCCACGGTTATCAACGGCTTGGCACTTCAGGATGCAATTGAGCGCTTGGGGGTCAAGGTTCGGGTTATGACCGCTATTTCCATGCATGAAGTAGCTGAGCCGTATATTCGGCGGCGGGCAGTGCGTCATCTCGAAAAGGGAAGAATAGTTATCTTTGTTGCCGGTACCGGCAACCCTTTTTTTTCGACTGATACCGCTGCGGCTCTGCGTGCTATGGAGATTCAGGCCGATATAATTCTGAAAGCAACTAAGGTTGACGGTATCTATGACAGCGATCCGATGACTAATCCTCAGGCTCGGCGTTTTGACCAGCTGACTTATCTTGAGGTTCTGCAAAAGGAACTGAAGGTGATGGATGCCGCCGCGATTTCTGTTTGCATGGATAATGATCTGCCGATTCTGGTTTTCAACCTGACTAAACGCGGCAATATTCTGCGGGTAGTTTGCGGCGAAAACATCGGGACCAGAGTCGGTCAGCTGAAGGAGAATTCTGAATGAGCCAGATGATGGTTGCTGAAGTTGTTGATGAAGGCAGCAGCAGCATGCAAAAAACGCTCGAAGCTTTGAAACGGGAACTTGGTCGGGTGCGTACCGGGAGAGCTTCACTTTCTTTGCTTGACGGCATCAAAATAGACTATTTTGGAACCCCGACGCCCTTGAATCAGGTCGCTTCGCTGGCAATTCCGGAAAGTCGTCTGATTTCAATCCAGCCGTGGGACAGCACTGTAATCCCAGCTATAGAGAAAGCCATCAATAAATCAGATTTGGGAATAAATCCAAGTAATGATGGCAAGCAGATCCGTCTGAGCATTCCGAGACCAACTGAAGAGCGGCGCAAAGAATTGGTCAAGGTAGTAAAAAAGATCGGAGAGACCAGTAAAATTTCGTTGCGTTCAAACCGGCGAGATGCTATCGAGATGCTAAAATCTCTGGAGAAGGATAAGGAAATTACTGAAGACGAGAACAAAAAAGGGCAGGCTGAGATTCAGAAGCTGACCGATGATTTTGTCAAGAAGGTAGATAAAGTGATTTCCGATAAAGAGAAAGAAGTTATGTCTATTTAGATAGTTCGGGAAACTATTTAATCTTTAAGGCTAAGTTAACCGGCCGCTTTTTTCTTGCGGCTTTAAAAACCGTCCCGATAGTGGCATGAACTGCTGGTGACGGAACTTTAAAATGGAGGAAAGAATGTACGTAATTACTGATGAATGTGTAGCTTGTGGTACTTGTGCTGAAGAGTGTCCGGAAGATGCAATCAGCGAAGCTGGTGATATTTATGAAATCGACCAGGACAAATGCGTAGAGTGCGGCTCCTGTGTTGAGGTATGTCCGACGGACGCGATTGAAGAAAGATAAGATAGCGTTCTTTTTAAAAAAGGCTGCCGTAACGGCAGCCTTTTTTTTTGCATGAGCGGAAAACGCCTGCATTCAGACTCGTCTCGCTGCAACTGAATAACATTTAAGTTGACATTTTTTCAGTGGGTACGTAAATATCGTTGTTTGCAAACAACTCGTCAGCTTCGGGGCTCAGATGATTGCCCTTTATTTCTGAGGCTCAGTTTCTGCTTTTCCAGCGTTCTCATTGCGCCCCATGGCTGAACTCGCGCTCTCGCGCTCAAACACCAGTAATGAATGGGCTTCATGCGCGGGGAAGAACAACGAAATATTGCGAGACGTTACGGAAAAACACGATGCACCCTCAAAACTAAAAATTGGCTGAATAGTTTTGTGTGCAAAAGCATTTCTCATAAAGGACTCGGAATTGCCTGATGTTCGGTATCGGATTAACTGAAATAATTATCATATTGATTGTTGCCTTACTGGTCGTTGGCCCGAAAAAGCTGCCTGAGCTGGCTCGTACCTTAGGCCGAGGTATGGCGGAATTCAGACGGGCAACCGATGATTTTAAAGACAGTGTTTATCGCGATGATAACGCTGAAACCGAAGATCTCCAGAAAAGCGTGGAACGCCGTCGTATCGGCCGGGTTGCTCCCTCACCGGAGCCCATGCCTTCAGTGGTTCCGGCAACTTTGAACCCAGAGGTGACGGCGGAAGTACCCCCCAAAAAAGACGAGCCCAGCCAGATTGATAACCGAGAGGATTTCAAGAAAGCCGGATCATGAGTCTGAACCCTTCCGCAAAAAAAGAAAATCCTGAAATTGGAATGCACCTTACGGATCATCTTGAAGAACTCCGGAAACGTCTCCTGGTTGCTATTATAGCCGTTGCTATTTGCACTCTCGCGGCCTACTTTTTCTCCGAGGGCCTTTTTCGGCTCTTGATGGTGCCATTACTGGCGGCCATGCCGGCTGAAAACGGGCTTATTTTTACGGGATTGACGGAAACCTTTTTTATTTATCTCAAGATTTCCTTGCTTGCCGGTTTTTTTATGGCTTCTCCGATTGTAATTTATCAGATCTGGAGTTTTACCGCACCAGGTTTGTATGCCCATGAAAAAAAGTATGTTTTCCCTTTTGTTTTTTTTGCCACGTTTTTTTTTGTGGGTGGCGCTCTCTTTGGTTATTATGTCGTTTTTCCTTTCGGGTTTAAATTTTTTATCAGTTTTGCTACTGATTTTATTAAGCCGATGCCGTCAGTCAAGGAATATTTTTCTTTCTCCGTGCGCCTTCTATTCGCTTTCGGAATCGTTTTTGAACTGCCGGTTGTAACCGCATTTCTGGCTTTATTGGGATTAATCAAGGCGCAGACGCTGGCGGCTAAAAGAAAATATGCAATTCTTGGGGCTTTTGTAATCGCGGCCATTTTAACCCCTCCGGACGTTGTCAGTCAGACAATGATGGCCCTCCCGGTTATTGTTCTATATGAGCTGAGTATCTGGGTCGCCAAAATCTGTGCTCGCAAAGAGCAAGTTGAGGATTAACAACCTTCAGGTCCGAGCGTAAGCAGGCAACTTTTGGGTTGTGGGTCACTATCGCACCAGGATTAGACAGGTGCAGTGATTTAAATGGAGATTTTTCCTCTCTATGGAGGTTTGCCTAAAACTCGCCAACTGACGCAACTGCTCAATGGCCTGCGTGCAGGAGAGCTGGCAATAATCCCGACCGATACCAATTATGCCGCTGTCTGTTGGCTGGCCAGTAAAAAGGGCATTAATCGGTTGTATGTTCTTAAAACCGGACGCCACGAAAAGCGTATCACCCTGATCTGCGCCGATCTTAAAGATATCAGTCTCTAGGCCGAGGTCAGCAATCCCGCTTACCGGTTTATGAAGAGCCTGATTCCCGGTTCCTATACATTCATTCTACCGGCTTCCCGCTTGGTTCCGAAAATGCTGCTGACCAAACGACACACGGTGGGTATCAGGTCCCCGGATCATCTGGCCTGCCTGCATCTGGCGGAGCAGCTGAAGGGTGTATTACTGGCGGTCAGTGTCAAAAAAACAGCCGCTTGTGGAGACTCAATTGTCGCGCTGGAAAAGGTTTTTCGTAATGATGTGGCTTTTCTTTTGGATGCCGGCGATATTGAGTCTGAATCGTCAACCATTGTTGATCTGACCGGCAGTGAATATGAAGTCCTGCGCCAGGGAAAAGGTGAAATTTAAAACCAGATCGAGAAAGGTTGACGATAGTCAGCCTGATTTGATAAAGGAGAGGATAAGCCTTTCAAGCGAAATGATGTATGATTTTCCTCTAGCGAATGGAGGCAGCATTAATTTATTCATCTCTTTTTTTGAGGATTGTGGATTATGAGCAGATTACTTAAAGTACTGATAGTTATCGTTCTGTTCAGCGGGACCGGAGGGCTGGTGGCGGCAAGCTATTATTTTGCTCCGATTATTGAGGCTGACCAGCGTGGTGTCGTGATGACCGGCAAATCAGATCCGGCTCAGAATCTGAAGATTCTGGCTCCCGGAAAACACTATTGGTTTATCTCCGGTTATAACCCGATTAGCAATATTTTGGTCCGAGTCAGCATTCGCGAGCAGGAACTTTCTCTCCATGATTCAGATAGTGAGCCCACGTTGTCACTTACGACTCAGAATGGCGATCTGGTTCAGGCAGAATTCGCCCTTTGGTATCGGGTGAAGGCCGAACAGGCCGGCCTTCTACTGGCGGCCCTGGGCGAAAATGACATTGAAAAAGTAATAACTGAAATCGCCACGGCCACGGTTCGGGAACAAGCGGCATACTATGATTCCGACGCCTTTTATCAGGGTCAGATACAGAGGGAATATCTTGCAAAGGCTGGTCAGAATATTAATCATGAGCTTGCCGCCAAGGGTCTTGAAGTGACTACGTTTAAAATTAAGCGCCTGTTGTTTTCAAATGAGCTCTTGCAAAAGATCGAAGAAATTAAAAAAGCGCGCGCGACAATTGAAGTAAACAAAATAAAGGCACAAGCGGCTGAAGTTGCCGCCAAAGGGCGGAAACAGGTGGCCCTACAGGAGGCTCAGGCCCGTAAAGAGAGTGTTATCCTGGCATCTGAAGCCCAGTTAATTGCTGCCCGGAATTGGGTGGAAGCGGAAAAGGTTAAAACGGAAATCATGCTGGTGCGCAGTCAGGCAAAAGCTAAAGCCATGCAGATCGAAGCTCAGGCGAAGGTCTTTTCCGGGCCGGACGGAGAACGCTTTTTACGATATCGTATCGCTGATTCCTTAGCTGATGCTTGGATGCAAAACAACAGTCAAAGCAACGCCAGTGAAGCTAGTCTGGATGCTATTACCTCGGGCATTACTTCACTTTCGTGTCCGGTAGCAGATGCAGATGAGGTTTCAAAATAAAGCATTAGCGATTAAGGAATTATTAAGGAACTGAAGAAGCGCGGCTCAGGGCTGATGATACCGCGCTTAGTTATGACAACCGAAATTTGACCAGTTGTGATTATCGAAAATTGATCACCCTGATTGCAAGATAAAGTTAAGCACTGATGTTCATGGTTAAATTTTAAGTTTGCTTATTGGTAATGTC
>DSCM01000036.1 GCA_011049115.1 Pseudomonadota bacterium | reverse complement strand
TTCATATTCTTATGGCAACCGCGGCAGGTTTTATGCGCAGCATCCTTACTGCTCAGCTTCTTGCCATCCTTTTCCGCCTTGTGACAGGCACTGCATTTCTCGATCGCGCCACCAACTTTAGAGGTATGGTGACAGGTCACGCAGTCGGGCACGGCCGCCGCATGTTTTACGTGACTGAAACTAACCGGGGGCTTGCTGCCGCCCTCAGCCTTGACAATTTCGATATCGCCGGTCGGAGCCGCCGGCATTCCAAAAGCCACCATCGCCACGGCCAGAAAAGCCACCACCGCCATTAACGCAACCAATCTCTTCATAACATTTCCTCCATTGACTTGTTGACTAACTTAACTGAAAATCACTGCCACCCAAAGCATACATAATACAAAAAATGTTTCGTCTACCGGTGGCGGTATACAAAATATTAAACGCCTTGTCAAGTTCTTAACCGGACCGAAAACCAAAAAAGCAACTCGGTTAAAGGAATCGTCAAGCTCCTGTTAAGCGGCCATGGCCACCACCTGCGCCACCAGTTTATCTATACCCAGGGCAATCTCGCGCAGACCCGGACCCAGCATATAAGCCGGGGTCGTCACCAGGCGATTAACCTCGTCAACAACAATGCCATCGACCGGACAGTTCTGATGCCGAGCTCCGAAAGACTCCAGGATTTCGGCGGTCGCCAAATCATTACCGATAGTCAGCAACGGTTTAAAATCCCCCAGAGCCCGGGCCAAGACTGCCGGGGCGATGCAGATGGCACCCAACGGCTTACCCGATCGGTGAAGCTCGCGCAGCAGACGCCGCACCTCGGACTCGACCACGGTCGCGGCTCCGGCCACCGCGAAATCGCTCAGATTTTTAGCCGCGCCGAAACCGCCCGGCAGAATCAGGGCGTCAAGGTCGGCGGCCTTCACCCCAGCCAGATCCGAGATTTCCCCCCGGGCGATCCGCGCGGCTTCAACCAGAACATTGCGTTTTTCCCCCACGACCTTGCCTTGGAGATGATCAACCACATCCCGCTGCAAGATATTGGGCGCCAGGCAAAGACGCTGCGCCCCGAGCCGATCCAGGGCTAGCATAGTCAGCACCGCCTCATGAATCTCAGAACCGTCATTGACTCCGCAACCGGAAAGCAAAACCCCTATTCTAGGCATGATCCTTCCTCCCTTAAGTCTCTATCGAATTAAAATAACGACTTTCCACCCTGCTTACCCTTAAGACAAAGCCGGTTTATCGGCAAGGTACAGGGTAGCGATACCAAAAGTCAGCGCATGCAAGCGACAGGACTCGAAACCGGCAGCCCGCAGGCTGCCGGAAAATTCCTGCGGCGCAGGAAAACGAGCCACCGATTCAGGCAAGTAACGATAGGCGCTGCGCTGGGCGAACAGACCCCCAATTAAAGGCAGAATCTGAAAAAAATAAATGTTATACAGGTCCCCCAACCAGGGCACCCGGGGCTGGGAAAATTCAAGCACCGCCAGCCGCCCTTTCGGTTTAAGAACCCGAAAAAACTCCGCCAGGGCTTTCTCCCGGTCAACAACATTGCGAATGCCGAAAGCGATGCTCACCAGATCAAATTCATGCTCGGCAAAAGGCAGGTTTTCAGCCGAGGCGCAAGCCAGTTCCAGCCCGGCCCCGGCCCGTTCACTTTTAATTCGCGCCAGATCAAGCATGGCCTGGCTGAAATCAAGACCCACGATCCGGGCCCGCGGCGCCTTCTCGCGCAAGGCGAGAGAAACATCTCCGGTACCGCAGGCCACATCCAATATGGACGTCCGCTCGCCGGCTCGCACCATCCGCACCAGGGTTTCACGCCATCCCTGATCAATGCCCAGGCTCAACAGCCGATTAAGAAAATCATAGCGCGGCGCAATCTGCGAAAACATTTCCTGAATCGCCCGCCGGCGTTTTTCCGAATCGTCCGGATCGGTTATCTTTTCAACCATACCCTCAAGCTCCAGCGTCGAATTTAGTTAATGTTCAAAACTCTGCTACACAAAATCTGCGCCCGGATCATCTTCAAATCCTCCGGCGTCAGAATCATCATCCAGGGCTTGATTCGTGGCCTCCAGGTCGTCCGCAAGTTGGCTGCCCTGATCCGGAAATAAATCATCCCGGTCCGAGGATTCACCACGATCCATTTTTTCCTGAAAACTGCGCTCAATCTCCATGCCTTCCGGAAGCAGAGCCACGGAAACCAGACGCTCCTTCTCCTGATCTATGCGGAAAACCCGAACCCCCTGGGTGTTACGACCCACTACCGAAATATCGGCAACCCGATTGCGGGTAATCTTCCCGGCATCGGTGATCATCATGATCTGATCGGCATCAGTAGCCTGCAAAACCGCGACCACGTTGCCGTTTCTGTCATTGACCTTGATCGTGATGACCCCCTTACCCCCGCGGGAACGCATGGGATAATCCGCCACCGGACTGCGCTTGCCGTACCCGTTTTCCGTCACGGTCAGAACCGTCGCGGTCTGGTCGGTAAAGATTTCCAGGCCGACTACCCGATCATCGGCCGCCATCCGGCACCCGATAACACCCTGTGAAAGCCTGCCGGTGGAACGAATTTCGGAAGCCGGAAAATGAATCGCCTGCCCTTTGCTGGTTCCCAGAAAGATTGAATCCTGCTCGCGGGCGATCTTGGCGGCGATCATCTCGTCATCGGGACGTAAGGTGATACAACGAATTCCGCTGCGCCGGATACTCTCTAGGGATCCGAGCTCCAGTTTCTTGACCAGCCCGGAACGGGTCGCCATAATCACAAAGCTGTCTTCGGTGAACTCGCGCAGGGCCATCACCGCCGAAACCTGCTCCCCTTCGTCCAACTGGAGAAGATTGACCAGGGCTTTCCCCCGCGAGGTGGCCCCGCCTTCGGGCGCCTGATAAACCTTGAGACGATAGGCCCGCCCCTGATTGGTAAAAAAGGTCAGGTAATCATGGGTGGAAGCGACAAACATCTGTTGCACGAAATCACCTTCCCGGGTTTCCATGCCGAGACGGCCGCCGGCACCGCGATTATAACTGCGATAGGTGTGCAAAGGGGTCCGTTTGATATAACCATGCTGCGAAACGGTAACCACCATTTCCTCTTCTTCAATCAGATCCTCGATCTGCAGATCACTGCCGTCGTCGACGATCTCGCAGCGCCGCGGGTCGCCATAGACTTCGCGAATTTCTTCCAGCTCCTGCACGATAATTTCCAGAATCAGCGCCTCGCTGGCCAGGATTTCCCGTAACCGGGCGATCAGGGCGGTCACCTCGGCATGCTCCTGGAGAATCTTGTCCCGTTCCATCCCGGTCAGACGCTGCAGGCGCAGATCCAGAATGGCCTGAGCCTGGCGTTCACTGAAAGCAAAACGGGCCACCAGACCCTCCCTGGCCGCCTGCGGGGAAAGCGCCGCCCGGATCAGTTCGATAACCTCATCCAGGTTATCGAGAGCGTGTTTGAAACCATCCAGCAAATGAATACGCTCCAAGGCCCGGGCCAGATCATAGGCCGTCCGCCGGCGCACCACGTCCTTGCGATGTTCAAGAAAATAGATCAGCATTTCCTTGAGATTAAGAACCACCGGCCGGCGCTCAACAATCGCCAGCAGGGTAATCCCGAAGGAGGTCTGCAGACTGGTCTGTTTAAAAAGCTGATTCAGAACAATCTCACCCTGAGCATCGCGTTTAATCTCAATGACAACCCGCATCCCCTGACGGTCGGATTCGTCACGCAGATCAGAGATTCCGGTCAGCTTCTTATGACGCACCAGTTCCGCCATTTTCTCCAGCATGCGAGCTTTGTTGACCTGATAGGGAATCTCGGTGACAATAATGCGTTCCCGCCCGTTTTTAGGATCAACCTCGACCTCGGCCCGGGCCCGCAAACGAATAATTCCACGCCCGGTCATATAGGCCGAAGCAATGCCTTCGCGGCCATAGATAAAACCACCCGTCGGGAAATCCGGGCCCGGCAGTTGGGCCATCAGCTCCGGCACCGTGATCTCGGGGTTCTTAATACAGGCAATCAGGGCGCTGACCACCTCGGAAAGATTATGAGGCGGAATATTAGTCGCCATCCCCACCGCAATCCCGGTTGAGCCATTGACCAGAAGATTGGGAAAACGGGCCGGCAGAACCACGGGTTCCTGCAGCGATTCATCATAGTTATTGACAAAATCCACCGTGTCTTTGTTGATATCGGCCAGCATCTCACCGGCAAGACGCTCCATGCGGATTTCCGTGTAACGCATCGCCGCCGGAGCATCACCGTCAACCGATCCGAAGTTTCCCTGGCCGTCAACCAGCCGGTAGCGCAGGGAAAAATCCTGGGCCATACGAACGATCGTATCATAAACCGCGCTGTCGCCATGAGGATGATATTTACCGATAACATCACCGACAACCCGAGCCGATTTTTTGTAAGCTTTATTCCAGACATTGCCGAGATCATGCATGGCGTACAACACACGACGATGCACCGGCTTCAAACCGTCACGCACATCGGGAAGGGCCCGACCGATAATAACACTCATGGCATACGCGAGGTATGAGGTCTTCATCTCATCCTCGATATTAACCGGCATTGAATCCGGCAGCAGAACCTCAGTTGGTTCCATAAACATTTCCCCTTTTCATAATTACTTTAATCCCAGAACGTCCTGCATGTCGTAAAGACCGGGAACCCGACCACCAAGCCAAAGCGCCGCCCGCACCGCTCCGGCGGCGAAATTATCCCGAGAATGGGCGCGATGAATAATTTCCAGCCGTTCTCCCATGCCACCGAACATAACCGTATGTTCACCGACAATATCACCGGCCCGCAGAGTCTGCATGCCGATCTCCCGCTGAGTCCGTTCCCCGGTAAAACCTTGCCGGGCAAACACCGCGTCCCGCTGATAGTCCCGTCCCAGGGCCGCGGCCGCAATTTCTCCCAAACGAACGGCGGTGCCGCTGGGCGCGTCTTTTTTCAGGCGATGGTGGGCTTCCAGGATTTCGACATCGAAATCATCCCCCAAAATCGCCGCGACATCGGCCACTACCTTAAAAAGCACATTCACCCCGACACTCATATTGGGGGCAAAAACAATCGGCACCCGGGCCGCCGCACGGGCTACCCGCTCCCGTTCCCCAACACTCATACCGGTGGTTCCGATTACCATCGCGACTTGCCGCTCAATCGCCCATTCAAGATTCGCCAAGGTCGCCGCGGGCGCGGTAAAATCAATCATCACCTCAGCCCCACTGCCGTCGAGAGCGGCAGGACTGCCGACCAGCGGCACGTTCAGACAACCGATTCCGGCCACCTCACCCACATCCTTACCCAGCAAGGGATGCTCCGCATGTTCGAGCCCCCCGACCACACAGACTTCGGCCTGAGCTTCAAGCAAGGCCACAAGCCGCTTTCCCATTCGTCCGGCAGCCCCGGCGACAACAACTGAGCGCATCATGATTCTCCCTTACAAAACAAACATTTACAATGTTGCACAAAAAGCCTGTAACTATAGAAAAAGAGTCTAAAAATGTCAACCATTAGTTGCCCGGCGCGGCTTCAACCGCGCTTCGGCAAGGCCCTCGACCCGATCAATCAGTCGCCGCCGGAAACGCCGCCATAATAGAAACGAAAGAGAACATGCGGCGGCACACCCAGCCAATAACCAAGCAAAATCATTTGATTGACCAGGGTTACTCGCCAGAACCCGTTTCGCCGCCAGCGCCGCGCCGAGGTCAGAATTTTCTCTGGCAACAAAACCAACCGTCCCGTCGGTTTGATGCGGCGCAGAAAATCGACATCCTCAAGCAACCCTTCCGACCAAAAACCACCGACCCCGGCAAAGGTTTCAGCTCGAACAAAAAAACCCTGATCGCCATAGGGCAAACCCCAAAAGCGACTGCGCCAGTGCACCAGTTTCTCGAGCAGGCGAAAACGAACTCCGGGCTCGTCCAGAGCCAGGCTGAAAGCGCCGAGCGCGACTCCCGGCCGGGCCAGGCTCCGACAGATTTTGATAAAAGCGTTGTCTGGAATCCGGGTGTCGGCATGAAGAAACAGCAAATAGCGCCCGCGGGCGGCCGCCGCCCCCAGATTCATCTGCCTTCCCCGACCGGAAGGTCGGCAAACCAGCACCCGGCAACCTGCGGCGGCCGCCAAAGCGGCGGAGTCATCATGGCTGCCACCGTCCACGACGATGACTTCAACCGTTCCCCCAAAACGCTCCAGCCCCAAGGCTGCCAGGGTCGCGGGCAAACTGGCCGATTCATTCAGAACCGGAATCACCACACTGAGCAGAGGTTTTGCCAAACCCCGCCAGAGCTCGAGATCTTCAGGCCGATCGATATCCGGCAGGGGGGTCAGTTCCCTAACCCGCCAGCCCAACCGGGCGGCGACCTCCAGGGTCTGCCTGAGCACGGTCGCGCCGCCCCAGTCAATGCCCTGAAAAAGCGCAGCCTCGCCCCGGCGCAGACCGAGCAGACAATAACCGCCATCCCAAGCCGGTCCGACTACCAGATCAAAACCACGGGCCAGAGCCGCCGCGGCTTCCTCCAGGTAGACGGCGGACAAAGCGGGACAATCGCTGCCGATCACGATCACCGCCGGATTGGGTCCCGGCCGGGGGGCGCCGATCGCCCGCCACAAACGCAAGCCCAGATCGCCTTCCGTCTGCGGCCGAAAGCACCAGGAAAAACCCAGCCAGAGCCCCATTTCCCGAATTCCGGCTCCGGTAAAAAAGATCTCCAGGCGACGACCCGGCCCTGAATCGACAAAACGCCGGGCCTCGGCCAGAACCTGCTCGGTCATGGCCTGCTGGGCCAAAGCCGCCCCATCCGCCCCCAGCTTTGGCACCAGCCGGGTTTTGGTCCGCCCCGGAACCGGATAACGGGTAAAAAGCAGCACCGCAAGTTCAGTCATGGTCCGACTTACCGCCGGTCTGACGACAACCGGTTTCCTGCGTGAAAAAGATCAGGACCGCGCTGAGCACCAGCCAGCCCAGCATCGGCGAAAAAGCGCTCCGATAAGCGGCGAAATCATAGACTTCAACGCCATTGCGCAAAACCCCTCTCCAGTTGTAATCAAGCACCATCCCCACCACCGGCTGCAGCAGCATCGGCCCGGACATCACTCCCATATTAACCACCCCGGAGGCCGTTCCCCCCAAATGAGCCGGCACCGATTCCTTGACAAAGGCGAAACTGATAATCATGCCGCCTGAGGCCAACCCAATCAACAGCAACAGAAAAATCAAAAAAACCACGGGCAGCTCCGGCACCAGGAGCACCAGGGACCAGCTCCCGACCAGAATCAGATTGCCAGCGATATAAAAGGGTTTGCGGCGGCCAATCCGGTCCGAAAGCGCCCCGAGCAGGGGACCACCCAGAGCCCAGGCCACCAGCATGACGGAATTAAGAGTAGCCGCCCGGGCCGGGCTGAAACCATAGTGAGTAACCAGAAAGGGAACCCCCCAGAGCCCGGAAAAGGTCAGGATACAACCAACCACGCCGCCCGGAATCAGACAAAGCAACCAGGTATTACGGGATTGAAAAATCTCCTTTAAAGTCGGCAGGACAGCAACCGTTTCCTCACCCCGGGAAAGCGCCGGAGCATAACTGAGATAGCCTTTTCCGCCGGATCATCGCGCACCATAAACCAGATCACCAGGGCAACCGCCAACGTCAGCAGCGCCACGGCCAGCATGACCGGTCGCCAGCCCGCCAGATCAACCACCAAACGCAAAGGCAGACCCGCGAAAACCGCTCCGATCATGCCGAAAAAAAGCGCCATGCCGCTGGCCAGGGCAAACTGCCGGGGCGCAAACCAGTGACCGGCAAGTTTCAGCATGCCGGCAAAAGCCACCGCTACCGAGCCCCCGATCAGCAGTCGCCCGGCGGAAGCCCAGAACAGATTCGGCGCCAGGCCGAAAAGCAGGCCTCCGCAACCGGCCACCAGAGCCCCGGCGGTCAATAAGCGCCGCGGCCCGAGTCGGTCCGCCAGAATTCCGGTCGACACCTGCATCGCGACATAACTGTAAAAATAGAAAGCCGCCAGGTTGCCCAGCCCGGCGGCACCGACCGCGAAATCCCGCATCAACTCGCCGGTCATGACCGCGGGCCCCACCCGCTGATAGAATCCGATCAGATAAAAAATTGCGCCCAGCCCCCACATCGACCAGGAGAGTAACGCCGAAGGATAGCCACGCCGCAGCGTTTCCATAGAAAAACTCCAACCTCGCATTCATTAATAAAGGGCTCTGGGCTCAATTCATTCTCCGCTTGACCTGAAGAGAGGTTTGCGGCTATGGAGAGAACTTCAATCCTTTGTGACGGCTCAGCCATTTTTCAGTGTTGAGGGGGACTCGGGTGGATTTCCGTAAGGCCTCGCGAAATTTCGTCGTTTTTCCCAGCGCATGAAACCCATTAAAATTACTGGGGTTTGAGCGCGCGAGCGTGAGCTAAACCATGGTAGGGGCGCAACGAGCCCTGGAAAACAGAAATTTCAGCGTTGACAGGAGAGGGAAATCACCGTCAGCACCCGAAGCTTCATAGACACATTTTTTTCATATTAACACAGCCCCACAAACATTACCAGACAGGAGACAAAAATCCTCCTCCCATGGACTACGAGATGAATTCAACCTTCGATCGGAACTTATATCTGCGCGAGACGGCCTTCCTTGATTTCAGCGATTCCAGACTGCGAGCGCAAGCCCGCAAACTGACGGCCAATCTCGAAAAACCCGCAGACCAGGCCCGGGCCCTCTTTTTTTTCGTACGCGACCAAATCACCTATAACCCTTATACCTCGTTCAAACGGCCGGAAGATTACCGGGCCAGCGTTATTATGGCGCGCGGCGCCGGCTTCTGCATTCCCAAGGCCTCACTTTTCGCCGCCCTGCTGCGCAGCTGTGACATCCCGGCAAAATTTTATTTTGCCGATATCATAAACCATAAAGCTCCACCCAAAATTGCCGAAATCATGGGAAATTTTTTCGCTTACCACTGCTATTGCGGCGTTTTTCTGGAAAATCGCTGGGTTAAGGCGGCCCCCACTTTTAATCGCGAGCTGTTTCTCCGAATAGAAGTCGAGCCCAACGATTTCGACGGCCGGCACGACGCCCTGCTCCCGGGCACCGACCGCTTCGGACACCCTTTTGTAGAATATGTCAAGGACCGGGGCGAGGACCATGATATTCCTTTCGCTCAAATCATGACCACTTTCAGCCGCATCTACGGCCCGGAAACCATGGAAAAATGGCAAGCGAGCTCCTCACCGGCCTGCCGCTGATCGAAGCGCCGGTTTCCCGGCAGCTGATTCTGGAATCAATGCCGGGCCGGGAATCACTAGCCCGGCGCCAGTATTATGCGCATCCGCGCAACGCCTTCTGGTCGATTATGAATCAACTGCTGGAACTCCCGGAAACCGCCCCCTATAGCGCGCGTCTGGCCGCCCTGCGAAACTTTAAGGTTCCCTGTGGGATGTCCTCGCCCTCTGCCGCCGCCCGGGCAGCCTTGACCACCACATCAGGGCTCAGGACGCCAGCCCCAACCGGCTGAATGATTTCCGCCATCGCCACCCCGAACTTGCAGCTGTGGCTTTCAACGGTCGCAAGGCGCGCCAGCTTTTTACGCGCTATTGCACGCGCAGCGTCGGAAACCTCTGGGAAAATATCACCATGATAGATCTGCCGTCCACCAGTCCGGCGCATGCCGCCCTGCGGCCGCCTGCAAAAAACAAGCTCTGGGAACAACAACTGCAACCATGGCTGCTGTCCTCGGCGGCGCTGCAAAGCAACAGCGAGGGTGGTTTGCAGCCGAATTACCCTGAGAAAAACAGAACGCGGACTCACAAATGCATTCCGGACTGACGACTCACGCACCGCAAACCGGGCCGATCGGAAAAACGCGCTTTTATCAGGGGAATAACGCACTTTTTCGAAAAGGCTGGGTCGCCGTTTTGATAATCCTGCCGCTTTCCCTTCTCGGCGGCTGCGATTTTCCTCAGGAATTCAAACTTTCCGGCGAATTGACCGGCAAACCGGGAAGACTCACGGTCCTGACCCGCAATATTCCGACCGCCTATTATCTCGGACCGGATGGTGAAACCGGCTTCGAGTATGACCTGGTCAAAGCTTTCGCGGAAGACCTGGGGCTCAAACTGGAAATCAAGGTGGCCGGCTCGGCCAGCGAGCTGCTCTCCGGCATGGCCGGCGAGCAGGCGGATCTGGCGGCCGGAGGACTGACCCGAACCCCGGAAAGAGAAAAACGCTTCGTCTTCGGTCCCGACTATTTTATGGTAAGCCAGCTGGTCGTTTATCGCAGGCATGAACGCCACCCCCAAAACCTGGCCGAACTACAGAATTATGCCCTGTCGATTCCAGCCCGCAGCAGCGCCGCCGAACAACTGCGTGAGTTAAGTCAACAATGGCCTGGCTTGAACTGGCAAACGACCTATGATTACAATACCGATCAGCTGCTTGAAAAAATCTGGCGGAAAGAACTCGATTGCACCATTGCCGACTCCAATCTGCTCGCGATCAATCGGCGTTATTATCCGGAACTGGAAGCCGCCTTTACTATCGGAGAGAAACAACCTCTGGCCTGGATTATCAACCCGAAACGCCGAGCCCTGGCAAAAAAGCTGAATCACTGGATGCAGGATTTCGTCCAAAGCAACCGTTTTAAAGATCTCAAGGAACGCCACTTCGGTCATATTGAAATCTTCGATTACGTCGATATAAAAATTTTCAACCGCCGCATCAAGACCAGGCTGCCGCGATATCGTGCGCTTTTTGAAAGGTACGGCCATGAGTACCGGATTCCCTGGACTCTGCTGGCCGCCAAGGCCTATCAGGAATCACACTGGGATCCTTTGGCTCAGAGTCCGACCGGAGTCCGCGGCATCATGATGCTGACCTTGACCACGGCCGACCAGATGGGAGTTACAAACCGACTCGCGGCGGAGGAAAGTATTCGCGGCGGCGCAGCCTACCTGCGAAGCCTGCTTGACCAGATTCCGGCCGAGTTTCGGGAGGATGAGCGTGCCAACGTGGCCATGGCGGCCTACAACATCGGCATGGGCCATATTCATGATGTCCGCAGGCTCGCCCGAGCGGCCGGCGAAAACCCCAACCAGTGGTCCACCCTGGAAAAATTCCTCCCGCTTCTGCGCCAGGAGAAATATTATAAAGCCCTGAAACATGGCTATGCCCGCGGCGACGAACCCATTATGTATGTTAAAAGGATAAATAACTACCGTCATATTCTGGAAAAAAAACTGGGGCTTTATACGCCACCGGATACCGCGACCACCGGGCCGCCGCTGGCGCGGAAATAACCTGCCCCTGTCCTACCGGCTGCCGTTATCCGAATAAACAACCTGACTTTTGCCGTCAATGGCCACGGCAAAAAAATGACCGCTCGGCAAGCAAACCCGCTTTTAGTTGCACTCGCAGGCAAAAGTATTATAATATGTCATCCATCAGTCCTGTTCACATCCGGTAGCGACCCAGCGCCTTCGGAAATCCGCCTGCTCCAAAGCCCGGCGAGGCTCCGCCGCCCGATTATCAATCTCTGTCACCGCGCTTTTTCACCGCCGTTAAGACCTTTAACCTTTAAGCATCAAACACAATGGCAACCGCGGCCAAAAAACCACATTACCCTCTGGCCCTGGCCGGGATTATTCTGCTTGCGGCCGGAATCCTGATGACCGGCTGGGCGGTACGGGAAAGAGCCCGTCAATTACGCCAGGATTTTCTGCGTCAGGCGGATCAGATCTCCCAGGCCATTCCGAGCAATCTGGTAAACGCCCTGAGCGGCAGCAAGGCCGATCTTGTAAAACCTGAATATCTACGTCTGAAAAAACACTTCGCCGCCCTTAAACATCTCTACCGGAATTGCCGCTTCATCTATCTGCTGCGCAGTCGGGCCGATGGCGAAATCATTTTCCTGATCGATGACCAAGCTATCACGGCCCCGAATGTGATTCCGGCCGGCAGCCTTTACGACGACGCCCCGCCCGAATTTCGCTACGGCCTGCTCAGCGAAACCGAGTTGGTCACCGGTCCCCTCAGCGATCGCCGGGGTTCCTTTATCGCCGCCATGACCCCCTTGGCCAACACGAACAAACCGGCCACATCCCTGGTTATCGGCCTTGACGCCGACGCCTGGCGCAAATCGCTGCAGCATGCCGCCTGGATTCCGATCCTGTAAAACCTGTTGCTTGTCCTGATAATGTTCTCCGGCGCGCGGTTACTCGCCAAGCGCCGGCGCCTGGCGGCAAAAGCCTCGCCCTGGATGTTCCATCTGGAGCCGGCCATGGCGGTCGCCATCGGCCTGGTTTTAACCTTCACCGCCACCTGGCTGCTGTTTTGGCATGAAACTCGGGACCACCATCTGACCTTCACCCAACTGGCGGCCGATAAAACCGAACCTCTCAACCAGGCTCTGCGACAAGTCTGGGGGCCGGAGCTCGAATCACTGGCCCGATTCTGCCAAAAAAGCGACCAGCTCACCCCCACGGCCTTCAACGATTTCACCCTCCATCTTACTCACAACCCGAAAATTTACACCTGGCAATGGATTCCGGTGCTGGCGGCGTCCGAAAAAACTCCCTTTGAAGTTCGACAGCAAACCCTGGGTCTAACCGAGTTCAGACTCTGGCAAGCCGCCGCAACCGGATTACCGATCGCCATCACCGCTCCCGCTCTGAGGCAGGAAGATACCCGGCACATGGAACTGCTGCTGTTACAGTCAATTCCGGAAAAAGCTGCCGACGCCGGCGAAAACGGCTTTGCCGTGGCCGTTCTGAAACTGCAGACCTTTCTCGAGAGAACCATTCCGAACCCGGCCTTTCCCCTGGAGATCTCCCTGATCAACCCGGACGGCAGCTTCGAAAAACTGGCCGACACCTGGAAAGGAAAGCCGAAACCGGACGCAGGATTCACCTGGACCAGGCCTTTGCTGGTGGGCGATCAAACCCTGGCTCTGACCGTTAACGAACCCTCTGCTTTCAGAGAAGCTTCGGCCTGGAATTCTTCCACCATCGTTTTCCTGACCGGCTGCAGCCTGACCCTGATTCTGACGATCGCCATCGCCCTGATGCTGCGCCACCGACGCGAGCAGGAAAGACGGAAAGAATTTTTCACCGAACACCGTCTGGCAACCGAACGGGAGCGTCTGATCAATGTTATCAAAGGTACCAACGCCGGCACCTGGGAATGGGATATCATCAGCGGAGCCGCGGTATTCAATGAACGCTGGGCCGAGATCATCGGCTATACGCTGACGGAAATCAGCCCGGTCAGTATTAAAACCTGGGAGAATCTTATCCACCCCGACGATCTGGAACCGACCAGGATGCAGCTCGCCCGTCATTTTGCCGGGGAACTGGCTTTCTATGAATGCCGTTTTCGCATGCTCCATAAAACTGGTCACTGGGTCTGGATTCTTGACCACGGCCGCGTCACAAAATGGCATGCCGATGGCAGACCTCTGAAAATGTTCGGCATCCACCTGGACATCAACGAAATGAAAGAAGCCGAAGCCGCCTTCACCGCCATGTTCCGGGGAGAAGAGCAGAGCTGCCAGTTGCCGATGGCGACCAAGGAGGGAAAACCAATTCCGGTTGAAACCCGCGTCTGGTTCGGAAAGTGGAACCAGGCCGACTGCATTTTCAGCGTGAGCAAGGATCTCAGCGCCGAGCAGGAAGCCCAGCAACGCTTTGAACGGTTATTTCGCAACAACCCGGCCCTGATGTCCCTGTCGCGGCGGCCGGAAAGAATTTTCACGGATGTCAATGAGACCTTTATCAGAATTTTGGGTTATTCCCGCGAGGAGATTATCGGTAAAACCGCAAGCGAACTGGGGTTGTTCAGCGATGCGAAGGAGCAGGCCGATTTCAACGACTCCCTGTTAAACGGAAAACGCTTCGTTAACCACGAACTGCGCCTGCGCACGAAAAACAACCTGGTCATAAACGGTCTTTTCTCGGGTGAGGTGATCCATAATCAGGGACAGAAATATCTGCTCGGCGTCATGCTTGACATCACCCGGCGTAAAAAAGCCGAAATCGAGCTACAAAAAACCGTCGTTGAACTCGAACAAACCACGGCCCGGGCCAACCGGTTGGCTTGTGAAGCAGGTCTGGCCAACCTCGCCAAAAGCGAATTCCTGGCCAACATGAGCCATGAAATCAGAACCCCAATGAACGGGGTCATCGGCATGACCGGCCTCTTGTTGGCAACCGAACTGAATGAAACCCAGCGCCGCTATGCGGAAACCGTCCAGGCCAGCGGCACGGCGCTGCTCCGCCTGATCAACGATATTCTGGACTTTTCCAAAATCGAGGCTCATAAACTCGAGCTTGAAAATCTCGATTTTGAGCTGGACAAAGAGATTGAGGATCTGGCCTCCATCCTCGCCCTGCAGGCTCGGGGCAAAAGCCTCGAACTTCTCTGCGTTCTGGCCCCACAACTTCCGGTCAGGCTTTGCGGCGACCCGGGACGTCTCCGCCAGATTCTGACCAATCTGGTTGATAACGCCATCAAATTCACGGAAAAAGGCAAGATCGTCATTCGCGTCGGCCTGGAAAACGAAAACCGTGAACAGGCGACCTTACATTTTACCGTAAGCGACCACGGCATCGGCATTCCTGAAGATAAAATTGATCGGCTTTTCCAGTCTTTTTCCCAGGTCGCCCCCTCGACCACCAGGCGTTACGGGGGCACCGGCCTGGGGCTGGCGATTTCAAAACAGCTGGTCGAGCTGATGGGAGGTCGCATCGGCGTCAAAAGCGTTGCCGGGCAGGGTTCTGAGTTCTGGTTTACCGCCGTGTTCACCAAACAGATGAACGCCGCCGACCCACTTGCTGAGCCACCGAAGACCGAGCCCAAGACTTCAGCACCAATCGAAGACCAGCAAAAAACAAACGTCTCCGGCATGCGAACCGGCATGCGCTTACTGGTCGCCGAAGACAACCCCGTCAATCAGATGGTGGCCCTCGGGATTCTCAGGAACCTGGGTTTTCAGGCCGATGCCGTCGCTGATGGCCGCGCAGCGCTGACCGCTCTGCAAAAGACATCTTACGATCTGGTTCTGATGGATGTCCAGATGCCGGAAATGGACGGCCTGGAAGCTACCCGGCAGATCCGCTCCGGCGCCGGGGTTCTCAATCCCGCCATTCCGATAATCGCCATGACCGCCCGCGCCCAGGCTGAAGACCGCCAACAGTGCCTGCAGGCAGGGATGAACGATTATGTTTCCAAACCAGTTTCGCCGGCGGCATTGAACAGCACCCTTTCCAAATGGTTGCCCGAAAACAAAGAATCAACCTCACCGCCTTCGAAAAAAAACCAAACCGCCGCTCAGGTTGAAGCCGCAGCCCGGACTCAGACCTGGGACCACTCGGGTTTAATGGAACGGCTGCGGGATGACGAAAAACTGGCGGAGACGATCATGGCAGTTTTTTTCGCCGACCTTCCCCGGCAACTGGAAAAGCTTTCCGCCAGCCTGCAAAAGCGGGATCTCCCCGCCTGTGCCCGTCGGGCCCATACCATCGCCGGGGCGGCCGCCAATGTCGGCGGCGACGCTTGAACTGGAATTTGTCAGACTGCGCCACGAAGTCCGGGCTGTCCAGGATAAGCAGGCCAGGAAACTACCAGAGCAAGAAACCTGAAGGTACCGTGTCGCCAACCCCGCCCAGGAAAGGCAAAGGTCCCGACGACCGATAGATTTTTTTGGTTCTTGGAATTTCGTGGCGCTTCAGCTCCGGCCGCTGATCGAGTCAGGGCCGAATGAATTTACTCAATTTGGAATTGATCACATGAACGATCTGGACGGAAAATATAAAATTTTAATCGCCGACGATGATCCGACCTCACTCGCCATCCTGGCCGCCATGTTGGAAAAGGCCGGATATGACATCCTCATCGCGGTTGACGGCGGGCAAGCCTTTTGACCATGCTGCAACAACCAGAGGCTCCGCAGCTGGTCATTCTTGACTAGGTCATGCCGGTCATGGACGGCATAGAAGTGATCCGCCGCATCCGCGCCCAAGCCACACCTCTGCCTTTCTATATCATCATCCTGACCGGCAAAGGTGAAAAGGGCGATATCATCACCGGTTTGGAAGCCGGCGCCGATGATTATCTTTCCAAACCTTTTGATGCCGGCGAGCTCAAGGCCCGGCTCCGGGTCGGCCGGCGCATGCTCGATATTCAGAAAAAACCCGCGGCCCGCATTACTGAATTGAGTCAGGCCCTGCAGCATATCAAAGTCCTGCAGGGTATCCTGCCGATTTGTTCGTACTGTAAAAAAATCAGGGATGACAAAGGCTACTGGAGTCAGGTTGAAATCTATATCAGCCAGCATTCACAAGCGGATTTCAGCCATGGCATCTGCCCCGACTGCAAAAAGAAGTATTTTCCCGAATTGTGCAAATAAAGCAATTAGCGTAATTGTTATAGCGCTCTGTAAGTATCATGTGTCCTCCCTGTCGCGGGCGGGGCTTATTCCTGCTTTTGCCCGCAGATGAAGCTGTCGGTAAGTGCGGTTGCAAGACCGGTCTGCGGCGACGGTGAAAACGCTAACCTCAGATAAAAACTCTACAGGAGCCCTGAACATGCATTGTGATCGCTGCGGCGCAACTATAAGCGACGGTGAAGAAACCCTCTGCAACAGCCAGAATCTCTGCGAGGACTGTTATATGGACACCCTTTCGCCCACCCGTATCTGCGACCCCTGGGCCGTCCATCACGCCAAGTCCTGCGGCGCCGGTCAGACCGAACTGACCGCGACCCAGAAAAAAATACTCGCCATCCTGAGTCGGACCGGCGGTGCCCCCATGTCCCTGCTTGAGAATGAATTACAACTGTCGGCCCGGGAAATCGAACGGGACATAGCCGCCTTACGTCACATGGAAAAGCTTAAAGGACGTCCTGAAAACGGCGGCAAGGTCTACTGTCTGTGGGAAAGTTAAAAACCAGTCGCCAACAGCTCAGCTTTTCTCTTCCGGCTGCGGATTGAACAGGTGGACATCCTGCTGCGGAAAGGGGATGCTGATGCCTTCCTCGTCGAATTTGAGCTTAATCGCCTCAAGCATGTCGAAATACAGATTCCAATAGTCTTCGGTTCTGGTCCAAAGGCGCATGACCAGATCAACACTGCTGTCCGCCAAGGCCGCAACCGCGACAAAAGGCAGCGGTTGCGGCAAGACCCGACGGTCCGCGGCCGCGAGCTCGGCCAGCACCTTTTTCACCTTTTTCAGATTATCGCCATAACTGACTCCGATCGTCAGATCAACCCGGCGGGTAGGAAAAGCCGAGTAATTGACGATATTGCCGCCCATCATGGTCGCATTAGGCACAATCACCTTTTTATTGTCCGGGGTTTTCAGAATGGTCGTAAACACATTGATTTCATCCACCAAACCGGAAACCCCACCGCCATCAATATAGTCCCCGCCCTTAAAGGGGCGAAAGACAATCATCAGGACGCCCGCCGCAAAATTGGCGAGCGAACCCTGCAGCGCCAGACCGACGGCCAGACCGGCCGCACCGAGAACCGCGATAAAGGAGGTTGTCTGCAGACCAAGTTTGGAAAGCGCGGCGATCACGACAAAAGTCAGAATCGAAAAATAAGCCAGATTACCGACAAACGAGATAATGGTCTGATCGATTTTCTGTTTTTTGAGAACCTTTTCCATTAAACCGCAGACCATCTGAGCAGCCCAGCGACCGAGGACCACAATAACCAGGGCGGCAACCACTTTCATGCCGTAAAGCATAGCCAGATCCAGCGCCTTTTCCAGATATCTTTCCATTTTCGCCTCCTTTTCCAAGAAACCACCAAATTTTAATTAACGGTATTTCAGGTTCATTGCTCCACCCGAGCAAACGGCTCGATAAAGATTTGCGTAGCTGGAGTTTCAGCATACCTTTCGGCTCGTTCCCGAACCCGCGCGTGAATCGGGCGCAGATCTGCCACGAGCGCTTTTTCCGGACACAGACGGACACAGTTAAAACAGAGAATGCAGTTTTCTCCGAAAACCGGAAAAGGTTGCAGCGACAGCGCCGCCACCGGGCAACTGTTGACGCAGACTCCGCAACCGCTGCAGCGTTGTTCGTCGACCACGCGGGACGGCAGGATTTTGCGGGCGATCTGAAGATTAAGTTTACGCATATCCTCCCGTGCCGCCGCCGACTGATAGCGCAGAAGTTCCTGAGAGAGCACCGGCGGTCGGTCCCGCCGAAGGTTCTCCGTGACCACCCGCACCAGCTCAAGCATCATCCGCTCGGCTGCGACATCGGGCTGTCCGGCACCCACCGGATCCGCCGCCTCCCACATCAGGGAATGAAGCGCCAGAATCTTGGCCGCGCCCGCCAGCTTGTAACCGCGCGCCGCCAGAGCCTCCGCCATTTCCTCCAAAGCCAGACCACTGGTCGCGCCCCCCCAGGTAGCAAAGGGCACGGCCCAGGCATCCGGTTTGACCGGCAGGCGCGCAATAAATTCCATCACCGGGGGCAGGGCATGAGAAGAATATACCGGCGAACCGACAAAAAGCAGTCTCCGGCCCGCGGCATCTTTGATCTCCCGAAGGAAATCAGCTTCGGCGGACGGATTACAACCCAGTTCGCAAACCCCGACCGGGCCTTGCTCACGCAGGAAATTCTCCAGCACTCGACCAACTAGCCGGGTCGTTCCGGCCGGAGAACAATAAACCATGAAGATCCTAAGTGCCATTGCGATGCCTCCAAAAATCTGTTTTTATTCACGTTATTTATGGCCCTAAAGGCCGGATTGGGATTGCGGGGCTTTGCGTCCCCATCAGAATAACTTCTGCCAACCCAAAGTTCCCGAACCAAAAACCAAATCTTTTGCCGATTTTCGTTGCCGCCGGGAAAATAATATTGACAAACAAAATCTTTTATGTTCTGTTAATCCAATCCAATTTCTTACAACGCTGAAACCAACGCGTATGCTTATGCCGACTTATCGTTTAGCAGATTTCGAAGAGACTTTCCAGCGTTACGGTTTACGCCTGACCCAGCAGCGTCTGGAAATCTTTAAAACCCTGGTGAACAGCAAAGATCATCCCACGGCGGAAACCCTTTACCTCGAACTGCGAAAAAACATGCCGACGATCTCCCTGGACACAATCTATCGCAATCTCCACACCATGGAAGAACACGGCCTGATCAGCCGTGTGGTTACAGGCCAAAGCCAGGCCCGTTTTGAAGGTAACATCGAGCCCCACCACCACATGATCTGCACCGCGTGTCATAAAATCACGGATATTTCCTGGGCAACCTTTGATCAGCTGGAAATTCCGGAGCAATACCGGACCTGGGGACGGATGCTCTATAAACAAGCGACCATCACCGGAATTTGTCGGGATTGTCTTAAGACTTCCTGAAATTTTTTTACTCAGCTTTCAGTAAATTTTATTATTTAGTAATTTCTTAAGAAGTTTTGTAAAGTAAAAAACAACCCCTCGCCCCCACAAGCCTCACCCGGAAAGTCCGGCCGTGAAACGAGGCTGTCAGAATCTTTCAATCAATCAGAGAAAAGAGTGCAGGACCAAGACCGGCGCCGACCTACTGGAAAAAGCTAAATAGGATTTATTATTTTTAAATAATTTTTATTTACTTTGGCGCCATGGACAATTATAGATCGGATAAATTTAAATGGTCCGCTTTAAGGGGCCTTCTTTAACCGCAGAAAGTAACTGCAAGCCGGAGCTGTAACCGTATCATTTCTGTGACCTCCAAGTAACGACTTGCACCCTTAAAAGCCAATCACTGTCAACCATGCCACCAAGGGAAGATAAAGATCATGAAAAAAACGCGCTTCTGATTTTCAGTCTTTTTTTACCGTTTTCTGCCTGGGCAGCGCCCAGGCCGGTGACACGCTCATGGAAAACGCCCGCGACCACTTCAAACCGATTCCCGACACGCCTCCGCAGCTGGCCGGCAACCCGGCCAACCCGCCCAAGCTTGAACTGGGGGCGATGCTCTATTTTGAACCCCGACTTTCAAGCAGCGCCCTGATCAGTTGCAACACCTGTCACAATGTCGGCCTGGGCGGGGCTGATTATCAGGAAACCTCTACCGGCCATGGCTGGAAGCGGGGGCCGCGCAACGCGCCGACGGTTTTAAACTCGGTCTTCAATGTGGCTCAGTTCTGGGATGGACGGGCCAAGGACCTGGCGGAACAGGCCAAAGGTCCGGTGCAGGCCGGAGTGGAAATGAACAATACGCCGGAAAGTGTCATTAAAACCCTGAAAAGCATGCCTGAATACGTCGAGCTGTTCCAAAAAGCCTTTCCCGGCCAAACAGACCCGGTTACTTTCGATAACATGGCCAAGGCGATAGAAGTCTTCGAAGCCACCCTGCTGACTCCGGATTCGCTCTTTGACCTTTTTCTCAAAGGCAAGACCAAGGCTCTTAACGATACCGAGCGCAAAGGGCTGCAGGCTTTTCTCGACAGGGGCTGCGTCGATTGTCACAGCGGCGTCAACATGGGCGGCGACGACTGTTATGGTTTCGGCGTGATCAAAACCCCGGCCGAAAAAATCCTCGCCGGCGATAAGGGCCGTTACAGCGTAACCGCACTAGACGATGACCGGTTCGTTTTCAAATCCCCATCCCTGCGTAACATCGAGCTGACCACCCCTTATTTTCACTCCGGGGTGATCTGGTCCCTGCGGGAAGCGGTTGAAATCATGAGCACAGCTCAGCTGGATTCGGTTTTAAGCCAGGAAGAGGTCGCCCAGGTTACGGCTTTTCTGAAAACCACCACCGGCAAGCAGCCGGAAGTCAAACATCCGCTTCTGCCCGCTCCCAGGGATAACACCCCCAAACCGTACCTGGGTCAGATGGGCGAGAAAAGCGCCCATTAAGACAAATACACCGCGATCCACCCAGATTTCATAATGATCAAAAACCATCGCCCCATCCATGGAGAACGACATGACTGAGCCGAAAAAACTGACCACCAGCGCCGGCGCTCCGGTTGCCGACAACCAGAACGTTATGACCGCCGGCCGGCGGGGACCGCAACTTCTGCAGGATGTCTGGTTTCTTGAAAAACTGGCGCATTTTGACCGTGAGGTGATTCCGGAACGGCGCATGCACGCCAAAGGCTCCGGCGCCTACGGCCGTTTCACCGTCACCCACGACATCACCCGCTACGCGAAAGCCCGCATCTTTTCTGAAATCGGCAAACAAACCGAGCTCTTCGCCCGCTTCTCGACGGTTGCCGGCGAGCGCGGAGCCGCCGATGCGGAACGCGACATTCGGGGTTTTGCCCTTAAATTTTACACGGAACAGGGCAACTGGGATCTGGTCGGCAACAACACGCCGGTCTTTTTTCTGCGGGACCCGCTGAAATTTCCCGACCTCAACCACGCCGTCAAGCGCGACCCTCGCACCAATCTTCGCAGCGCCTGCAATAACTGGGATTTCTGGACCTCGCTGCCTGAAGCCCTGCATCAGGTCACAATCGTTATGAGCGACCGGGGCATTCCGGCCAGTTATCGCCACATGCACGGTTTCGGCAGTCATACCTTCAGCCTGATCAACGCCGCCAACGAACGCTACTGGGTCAAGTTTCATTTTAAAACCCAGCAGGGCATCAAGAACCTGACCGATATCGAAGCCGAGATGGTGGTCGGCAAATGCCGGGAAAGCCATCAGCGCGACCTTTATGAAAATATTGAAAATGGCGATTTTCCGCGTTGGACCATGTTCATTCAGGTGATGCCGGAAAAAGAGGCCGCGACCTGCCCCTACAACCCTTTCGACCTGACCAAGGTCTGGTTTCACGAAGACTACCCGATGATTGAGGTCGGCTATTTTGAGCTGAACCGCAATCCGGAAAATTATTTCGCCGAGGTCGAACAAGCGGCCTTCAATCCCGCCAGCATCGTACCAGGTATCGGCTTTTCACCCGACAAGATGCTTCAGGGGCGCCTGTTTTCCTATGGCGACGCCCAGCGTTATCGGCTGGGCGTCAACCATCACCTGATCCCGGTCAACGCCCCACGCTGTCCGGTCCACAGCTATCATCGCGACGGCCAGATGCGGGTTGACGGCAACCACGGCAGTACCCTGGCCTACGAACCCAACAGCTATGGCGAATGGCGGGAGCAACCGGATTACGCCGAACTTCCGTTAAGCCTGGAAGGGGCCGCCGACCACTGGAACCAGCGCGAAGACGATGATTATTATTCACAGCCGGGCAAACTCTTTCGCCTGATGAGCACGGAACAAAAGCTGGCCCTATTTGCAAATACGGCGCGCTCAATTCAGGATGCGCCGAAAATGATTCAATTGCGTCATCTCGGCAACTGCCTGAAAGCCGACCCGGCTTACGGCGCGGGCATCGCCCGCGCCCTGAACATAGAGCTCAGGGAAGTCAGATAGAAGATTTGACGAAATCCGGTGCCCGGATTGACTTTTTTTCAGCGCTTACCTATTCGAAAAATCGATATTAAAAGCCGTCACTATTTGAAATAATAATTTTATCTTGTATAATAACGGTTACAAGCCATCCGCCCCCAGGAAACAACCCGAAACCATCAAGGAGAAGTCATGTTCAGAAAAACCTGGAATCCCTACCTGGCCGGGGCTCTGGCCGGAATTCTGCTGATCTTATCGGCATTGTTCACCGGCAAATTTTTCGGCACCTCGACCACCTTTCCCCGCCTGAGCGCAGCCATCATGGAAAGCCTCGGCATCGAGACCTCGAACTATGAATACTTCACCACCAGTAACGGCAAGTATGGCGCCGGCGCCCTGCCCGACTGGCAACTGATGTTCGTCATCGGAATTTTTCTTGGAGCTCTTATCGCGGCCAGACTTTCAGGGGCGTTCAAGCTTCAGGCGGTTCCCGACATGTGGCGACATCGATTCGGCCCCGGAGCCGGCCAGCGCGGGCTGGTCGCCTTTGTCGGCGGGCTCATCGGCATGGTCGGCGCCCGTCTGGCCGGAGGCTGACCCAGCGGCCACGGGTTGAGCGGTCTGGCTCAACTTTCAATCAGCGGATTTATCGCTCTCGGCGGTTTTTTTCTGATCGGCGCTTTGGTTGCCAACCTGATTTATGGTTTTTCTGAAGGAGGGCGCTCATGACGCTGCTATCCGGCCTGATCACCGGCATTATTTTCGGCTTTCTTCTGCAGAAAGCCCAGGTTCTGAGTTACGACAAACAGGTTGGAGCCCTGCGTTTTCGCGACATGACGATTTTCAAATTCATGCTCACTTCGATCATCGTCGCCGCGATCGGCATTCATCTGCTTTACGACCTGGGCCAGATCAAGATGAGTCTCAAGGGAACCTCCATCGGAGCCCAGGTCATCGGTGGTTCATTATTTGGAATCGGCTGGGCGCTGCTCGGCTATTGTCCGGGAACCGCGGTCGGAGCAGTGGGCGAAGGACGTCTTGACGGCATCTGGGGGATTTTCGGCATGCTGGCCGGAGGCTTTGCCTACGCCCTGGTTTATCCCTTCATGAAAACCCACATCATCCCCTTGGGTAATTTCGGCAAGGTCACCCTGCCGCAGCTGCTCGGCGTCAGTCACTGGCTGGTAATCATCGTCCTCGCCGTCTTTACCCTGGCCATGTTCGTCTTTTTTGAAAAGAAAAAACTATGATGACCACGATTCAGCTTGCTTAAATTGCGCGCCATTCAGTTACAGCTTAAAGAATAACCATGGAGCACTTTGGCTCTCATTCGCATAGCGAATCCCGAAAGCAAGCTGCTCCGCCATAAGAATCAAGGAGGAAATCATGCCCGAAGAAATGGCCGTCGGCTGCGCCCGGCCCACCGGAGGACCGGTGGGCGAGGCCGAGGAAACCGTCAGACCAACAAATGAACCCAAGAGCCCCAACCCGGCAAAGGAGATCAAACCCATGCTCCAAGTAGGTCGCAAAGCCCCAGATTTCGTCGCCCCCGCATATTTAAAAGGGAAATTTGTCAACGTCAAACTCTCCGATTATCTGGGGAAATGGGTGCTGCTCTGTTTCTATCCCGGTGATTTCACTTTTGTCTGAGCCACCGAGCTTTCGGCAGTTGCCGAAAAATATGCCGCCCTGCAAAAAATGGGGGTCGAGGTTTTAACCATGAGCATCGACAGCATGTTCGTTCACAAGATGTGGGACGAAAAGGAACTCGCCTTAATGGTCGAGGGCGGCATTCCTTTTCCCATGCTTTCCGATGCCGGCGGACAGGTCGGCCGCGTTTACGGCGTTTTTGACGAGGCGGCCGGAGTCGAAAACCGGGGCCGTTTCATTATCGATCCCGACGGCATCATTCAGGGCTATGAAGTTCTGACGCCTCCGATCGGCCGCAACATTCTTGAAACCTTTCGCCAGCTTGAGGCTTTTCAGCTGATTCGGGCCAGCCGGGGCAGCGAAGCCACTCCGGCCTGCTGGAAACCCGGGAAAATAACTCTGCAACCAGGCCCCGATCTGGTCGGCAACGTCTGGAAGGTCTGGAAAACCAGTATGGCTTTTGAAGATTAAACTCATCCGACCGGGTCGAGTGCAACTCTCGACCCGGCTTTTTTTCGCACTCTGGGCCCAGCAAACATGAACGATGCAGACAACGCCATGATCACCCTGGAAAAGATTTCCAAAATCTACCCAGGCGCCGTGCCGGTCACCGCGCTCACACAAATAGATCTGGTTATCAAGCCGGGCGAGCGTTTGGCCCTGCTCGGCAAAAGCGGCTCCGGCAAATCAACCCTGCTCAACCTGCTGGCCCTGATCGACAAGCCCAGCGGCGGTCGCCTGACCATCGACGACCGCGCGGCTGAAGACTTCTCGGAAAACGACGCCACCCGCTATCGGCGACGCGACCTCGGCTTTATTTTTCAGTTTTTCAACCTTTTACCGACCTTGACCCTGAGGGAAAACATCTGCCTGCCGATGGAACTGCTCGGCCATGACGACCACGGCCTGATGATGGAACTTTGCCGTGAAGCCGGTATCTGCGACCAGCTTGACCGTTACCCGGAAGAAGTTTCCGGCGGCGAGCAGCAACGCGCCGCCGTAATTCGGGCCCTGGTCAAAAAACCCCGTCTGATTCTGGCCGACGAACCGACCGGCAACCTTGATCTCGACACCGGACTGCATATCGTTAGCCTGATGAACGAAATCTGCGACCGCTTCAACACCGCACTCGTAATGGTCACCCATAGCCGGGAAGCGGCTTCGGTCTGCAGTCGACGTCTAAAAATCATCGATGGCCGGCTGCTGCCCGATGTTTAAACTCCTCATAGCCTTTCTTCGGCACCATCGCCGGCGCCCACTGCCGACCCTGCTCTGGATTCTCGGAGTCGCTCTCGGGGTCACCATGGTTTCCGGAATCTACCTGGCCAATCAAGCCGCCCTGAATTCCTTCACCAGTGCGACCCGGGTGCTCTCAGGCCGGGCCACTCACGAAATTTCTACCGCCTCCGGCCGCCTCGACGAGAACCTTTATGTTGAGCTGGTCAAAAAACTGCCCGGCCTGAAAATAGCCCCCCTGGTGGAAGGCGAACTGAGTGTTGACGGTCAGGTTCTCAGCGTGATCGGCATTGATCCCTTTGCCGCCCGCGAGCTCAATCCCCTGATAGAAAACAAACTCAAACCTGAAGAGCTGCTGCGTTTCATCAGCGAACCGGGACTGGTCCTGGCCTCTCCGGCAGCCGCCCGCCTGGCCACGGCCGACGGCCGTCTGCGGCTTGACAACGGCGGCCGGACCGGGGGAGAACTGAACCTGCGTCTGCTCGGCACCGTCGACATGCATCAGAACCCCGAAAAGCGCGTGGTCTTCGGCGACCTTTCCTGGACCCAGGAGCTTCTTCAGGGAGCCGGCCTGCTCAAAAAACTGGAATTGATCCTGCCGGAAGCAACACCCTTACCAACCGTCTCCGCCCGACAGTTTTCCGAGGCCGAGCTCAGAAAGCTCCTGCCCGCCCATGTGCAGCTGACCACCACCGGCGATCAGGCCCGCATTCATACAGCCATGCTCGATTCCTTCAATCTCAATCTGACCGCCTTAAGCCTGCTCTCATTGTTCGTCGGCTTCTACCTGGTTTACAACACCATTCTTTTTTCCCTGCTGCAACGCCGCCGGGAAATCGGCGTTCTGCTGACCCTGGGTTTTTCACGCCACCAGCTGACCGTCGCCCTGCTGATTGAAATCAGCCTGGTCGCCGGCTTCGGTTCGCTTCTGGGTCTTGGCCTGGGTTACGTCCTGGCGGGCTATTCACTCAACATCATCAACCAGACCATCTCGGATCTTTATTTTTTCCTGCGTTCCTCCCTGCCCCGGCTGAACTTCAGTTTTTATCTGCGAGGGCTCACTATCGGCATCGGCTCCGCCTGGGCCGCCGCTTTTTTCCCCCTGCTGGAAATCCGCCGCAATTCAATCCTTTCCCTGCTTTCCCGGCGACGAGGCGAGGACCGCACCTTTCGCCGCCGCAAGCTTAACTTCGGGCTGGGCCTGCTGATTATCACAGTCTCCCTGGCCATCGCCTATCTGCCCGGGGAAACACCCCATTTCGGTTTCGCCGCGGCCTTTGGCATCTGCCTGGGTTCTTCCCTGCTGACGCCATACGGCATAGAGCGGACTTTGTCCCGGCTCGGGCCGCATTTACCCAATCTCAAATGGCGGCTGGCCGTCGGGGCGGTCCGCCGCTCCCTGAGCCGCAGCGCCCCGGCGGTCGCCGCCCTGATGGTGGCGCTCTCAATGTCACTGGCGATTTCGCTGATGATCGGATCCTTTCGCGCGACCGTCACCAACTGGTTCAACCACAGCATTCAGGGTGATTTTTACATCACCGACAGCGACCGTGATTATGATGCCAGCCTGCTTGAGCAAGAACTGGTCAGTGAACTTTCACGGCTACCCGAGGTCGTCGCCGCCAACCGCTACCGCAACCTGCGCTATCAATTCAACCAGCGTCTGATTCGCCTGACCGGAGTCGACAGCCAGGTTCTGGGCAAATACTCAAGCTACCATTTCAGCGCGCAAAACAGCCCCGATCCCTGGCTCGAAGTCAGCCGGGGCGCGGTCATGATTTCGGAAACCCTGGCCCGCAAACATCGGTTGCAACCCGGCCAACGGCTGACCTTGAATGGTCTCAACGAACGCCGTGAGTTCACGGTGACCGCCGTGTTCCGCGACTACGTCACCGAACACGGGGTAATCTTAATGGATTTCGCCAACCTGCAAGAACTGATCGGAAACGACCGCGTGAATTCCCTGGCCCTCTTTCTCGCCCCCACAAGCGACCGCCGCGATTTTACCGCCGTTTTAGAGAAAAAGATCGCTCTCTACAGTTGTAAAGTCTATGCCAATCATGATTTGAAAAAGCGGATCATGGAGATTTTCGACCGCAGTTTCGCGATTACTCTCAGCACTCGCCTGATCGCAATTTTTGTGGCTTTTTTCGGCATCATCAGCGCCCTGCTCGCGATCTATCTGGAAAACGAGCGGGAATACGGCATTCTGCGGGCGCTAGGATTAAGTCGCAAGGAGGTTTTCGGCATTGCTCTCGGCCATTCCCTGACTTTAGGTCTGCTCGCCGCCATCGGCGCCGCTCTGACCGGCCCGCTGCTGGCCTGGATTTTAATCAAGGTCATCAACCTCAAGTCCTTCGGCTGGAGTATTGATTTTTCCATCGATTTGCTACTCTATCCGGCCACAATCGCAATCACCATCCTGGCCTCCCTGGCCGCCGGTCTCTACCCGGCCTGGCGCATTGCTTCAACCCAGCCTTCATTCCAGATGCGGGAGCGCTGAACATGCCTAGGGCTTATGCTGGATTAATCCGTCGTCTGCTTTCAGCCTTGACCACGCTGCTGCTCGGCCTGACTGTCGCAGTCCCTCTCACCGCCTGGGAAAAGGCCCTGAGCCCTTATAATTTTTCCTTCCCCGAGGATCACGGCAGTCACCCTAAGTACCAGACCGAATGGTGGTATGTCACCGGCCGCCTGACGACGCCGGAAGACCGTCATTTCGGTTATCAATTCACTATTTTCCGCCAGGGAATCACGGAACAACCGAACCCGGCCGAGACCAATCCCTGGCAACTGCGCGACCTCTACATGCTCCACTGCGGGTTGACTGATCTCGAGGAAAAAAAATTCTATGCCCACCAGGACATCAGCCGGGCCGGACCGGGACTCGCCGGAGCCCGGGAAAACGGCATGGAAACCTGGCTCAAAGGCAGCCGAATAGCCTGGAGCGAAGAAAAACAGGCGCTCGAATTAAGGGCTTTGACCCCAGACTATGAACTGGTCCTCGAACTTAAACCAACCTATCCGCCGATTTTAAACGGCGACCGCGGTCTGAGCGCCAAGGGATCGAGACCGGGACAAGCTTCGCATTATTATTCCTGGCCGCGTTTAACGGGAACAGGAAAGCTGGAAATGGCGGGAAGAAGTCTGGCGGTTCACAGCCTGAGCTGGCTTGATCGGGAATTCGCCACCAACCAACTGGGCCCGGAGCAAGCCGGCTGGGACTGGTTCGCCTTCCATTTCGATGACGGCAGCGCCCTGATGCTCTATCGCATGCGTCTGAAAAAAGGCGGTCAGGATCCGACCTCAAGCGGCACCTGGATTTTCGCCGACGGACGCTCGCACCACTTGACCGCTGCGGAATTCAGCCTGATTCCGGGAAAAACCTGGCGCAGCCCAAAAAGCGGAGCCGAATATCCGCTCCATTGGCAGATCAGACTTACTGAGCCACGGCCTTTACAACTGCAGATTAAGGCCCTGCTGGCCGATCAGGAAATGCAGACCGACGTGACCACTCAAACCAACTACTGGGAGGGAGCGGTCAGCGTCACCGGCAGGGATCCGGTCGGCCGCGAAACCAACGGTCACGGCTACCTGGAAATGACCGGCTACGATCGGGCTTTGGGCGCGTTGCAGGAGCCCGCAAGATAGTCCGGAATGCTTTTGTCCACATGCCAGGCCTCACGGTCTTCGCGACCATCTTCCGCATGCCCCCATTGCCTATCGGCGTAAAATCCCTTTGACAGGGGAAAAATTATTTACTAGTTGGGGCGTTGCCGATTTTCCGACTTAATCACATCACTATGCCTTATTCATTCAATCACCAAGGGAAAAACATGCGGTTTTCAATCCGTTTAAAACTGTTTCTCTCCCACTTTCTGACGATCGCTGTGGTTTCCGGCAGCATCGGCACCTATTTTTATCAGAGCGCCTTGACGAACCTCATGCAGAGTCTGCAATCCCGCCTGAAAAACAGCGCCGCTATGATCAGTCGCGATTACCAGGTCGAGGAGCTGGATCAATTGCGTGAACCTGCCGACGCGGACCGCGAGCTTTACCGGAAACAATTGCGTAAACTCAGAGAAATAGTCGCGACCAATCCCGACATCGCTTTTATTTACATCATGCGCAAGGACGGTGACCAGGTGCGCTTCGTCATTGATTCCGGCCCTACCCCGGTGCCTCCCGGCGAAATTTACCCGGAGAAGGTCAATGAGATGCTGGAGGGTTTTATCCGCCCCGCCGTGGACAGTAAAATCTATACCGACAAATGGGGCAGCTTCCTGTCCGGATATTCCCCCTTGAAAAACGGCCAAGGCAGATTTCTGATCGGTATCGACATGCGGGCCGATGATGTCAAAAGCAAGTTTCTCTACATCCGCCTGGCCGGGCTCTTTTTTCTGTTATTGTCTTTATTCCTGTCGGCCGGCTTCAGTTTTTTCCTGGCCCGACATTTCACCGGCAAGATCAACGCGCTGATCAACCGTTGCAGTGAAATCGCGGACGAAAACCTGCATCAGACCATTCAACCCATTCTCTCCCCGACCGAAGATGAACTCGACCTGCTGGCCCTGGCCTTCGATCGCATAGCCAACAACCTGGAAGCCAGCCGACGGCAAAACCTGGAGGCCCAACAGAAACTGGTCGCCGCCAATGAGAATCTTGAACATCGCATCAACGAAAGAACCGAAAACCTGAAACAGGCCAATCAGGAACTGCGCGAGGAAATGCAACGCCGTGAGCTGGTGGAAAAAGAATTGGCGCTTACCGCCCGCACCGACTATCTGACCTCTCTCCTGAATCGCCGGGCCATGGTTCAGCGTCTGGAACAGGAGATTTATCGCTGCAAACGCAAACCGAGCGTGTTCAGCGCCCTGATGCTCGACATCGATTATTTCAAGGAGATCAACGATAGTTACGGCCATCCCGCAGGTGACCGGATACTGGTCGAGTTGGCCGATCTTTTGCGATCCAGCCTCCGCGGTACCGATGAAATCGGCCGCTGGGGCGGCGAGGAATTTCTGATTTTATTCCCGGAAACCGCTTTGCCTCAAGCCTTTGAACTCGCTTCTCGTCTCAAACAGAAACTGGCGGACCATCCCTTCACGGTCCGGGATCAGTTAGACGTTCACATCAGCGCCAGTTTCGGAATCAGCGAATTCAACGAAGAACTGCCTCTGGAAAACTTCCTCCAACAAATCGACGCTTGCCTGTATAAGGCCAAAAACGCCGGCCGTAACCAGATCTGCACCCCCGAAGACGCAAGCTTCCCTCCACTTCAAGATAACCCAAGCATCCAGATTTCAGGCTAGGCTTTGCCAAACACCGCCAGCCGGAAAAACCTGACGAAACTGACTGCGACCGTAAACAAAGAAAAAACGACGACAGCTCGCGAATCATAGTATAAACCCCACCGGTGCGCCCGCGAGATTACAAGGTAGCTGAATAATTGCCCAAAACAAACCGCTCGAAAAAACTTGACAAACTTACGGGTTTTTATTAATTAGGCTGAACTTTTAATTATCGATATATATCAATATCAACTCTAGTGAATCGCGAGGGAACATGCGCCTTGCCCCTTTCCTGATCAATCTTGCCGTCAGAAAACCGAAAACCATTACCATCACCATACTGGTGGTGACCTTGCTGTTAAGTTCGCTGATCGGCCTGGTTAAAATCGATACCGACCCGGAAAATATGCTCAGCGAGCATGAAAGGGTCAGGATCTTCCATAATCAGATAAAACAGGAATTCGACCTGCATGACGTAGTCGTTCTCGGGATTGTCAACGAAAGCGATCCGGACGGAGTTTTCAATCCCCAGACCCTGAAACGGGTAGCCCAGCTAAGCGACTTCGCCCGCACCCTGACCTGGGCCGATCCGGAAAACCCGGAAAAACAAATCGGGGTGATCAAGCGCAACCTGATTACTCCGGACAATGTCGACAGCATCGCCCAGGGCGGTCCCGGTGAAGTCCGTTTCTCCTGGCTCATGCGGGAGCCCCCCCAGAATCCGCAGGAAGCCCACGAAATTCGCCGTCTAGCCCAGGCCAACCCGCTGCTGAACGGCACCCTGGTCTCGGAAGACGGCCGCGCCATGGCGCTTTATATTCCGATCAGCAGCAAGGACCTGGCGTATCGCGTTAAAAAGGAGCTGGAGAAAAAAATTGCCGACTTCAGCGGCCCCGAAGCCTACCACATCACCGGTCTGCCGGTGGCCGAGGATACCTTCGGCGTCGAGATGTTCATCCAGATGGCGATTTCAGCTCCGCTCGCCATGCTGCTGATCTTCCTTCTGATGTTGTTTTTCTTCCGCCGCCTGAATCTGATTGTCGCCCCGATGATCATCGCCATGGTTTCCGTCCTCTGCACGATGGGGCTTTTGATCGGCAGCGGCAATACCCTGCATATCATGAGTTCGATGATTCCTATTTTTCTGATGCCGATCGCCGTGGTTGACAGCGTGCATATTCTCTCGGAGTTTTTTGATCTTTATCAGAAAAACAGAAACCGCGAAAAAACTATTCGTGCGGTCATCGACAAACTTTTCGCACCCATGCTTTACACCTCACTGACTTCCGCCGCCGGCTTCCTCTCCCTGACCATGACCCCGATTCCACCGGTGCGGGTTTTCGGCCTCTTCGTCGGCTTCGGCATTCTTCTGGCCTGGCTTCTGACCATGCTGTTCATCCCGGCCTATGTCATGCTGCTCAAAGAAGAAAGTTTGGCCGGCTTCGGCCAGTCGACCAGGACCACTCAGGCCAGCCTGACCCATCATTTTCTAGGTTGGATGAGCCGTTTCACCCTGGTCCGGGCCAAATTCATCGTCTGCGCCTGCCTTGTTCTGGTCGGGGTTGCCGCCTACGGCATCAGTCGCATCAAGATCAATGACAACCCGGTCAAATGGTTTACCAAAAGTCATCCCATTCGGGTGGCGGATCAGGTTCTCAACCACCATTTCGGCGGCACCTACGAAGCCTACCTGATCGTTGACCCGCTGGAAAACGCCGCCGCCCTCTCGGGCCCGGAATTTGTTCAAGACATCAGCGAGCGAATCAATACCGTTTTAAGCGGGCGGCCCTTTGCCGAAGAGATCGGCGAGGCTTCCCGCCAGGCCCTGACAAGCCTGGCGACGCTGCCGGCCGGCAGCAAACCGGACCGGCTCTCGCTTTTAATCCAGGAATTGCGCCAGGTCCAGGAAGAGGTCTCCGACAATGAGCTTTATGAAGCCTGGAATCCGGTGATTGAACAGCTTGAGCAGCAGGCGCAGGAACAAGAAATCTTCAAGGACCCAGAGGTCCTGGACTATCTCGAAAAACTCCAGGCGGAATTGAAAAAACATCCGCTGGTCGGCAAAAGCAACTCGGTGGCCGACGTCGTCAAGAAGGTCCATCAGGAACTCCTCTCGGGCAAGCCCGATGATTTTCGCCTGCCCGACAGCCGGGCCGCAGTCGCTCAGTGTCTGATTTCCTTTCAGAACAGTCATAAACCCGAAGACCTCTGGCATCTGGTGACCCCCGACTACCGGCGCGCTAATCTCTGGATTCAGCTCCATTCCGGGGACAACCAGGACATGGAAGCTGTGATCAGCGTAGTCAAACGTTTCATCAAAGACAATCCGCCCCCTCTGCCGCTCGACTTTCGCTGGGCCGGGCTGACCTATATCAATGTGGTCTGGCAGGATAAGATGGTGGCCGGCATGTTCAAGTCACTGTTGGGCAGTTTTGTCATCGTCCTGATCATGATGGCAATCCTCTTCCGTTCTCCGATCTGGGGCCTGATCGCAATGATTCCGCTGTCGGTGACCATCGCCTTCATTTACGGCCTGATCGGTCTGGTCGGCAAGGATTACGACATGCCGGTGGCCGTACTGTCATCGCTCACCCTGGGTCTGGCAGTCGATTTCGCGATTCACTTTCTGGAGCGTTCCCGCATGACTTTCCGCCAGTGCGGCAGTTGGACGAAAGCCGCGCACATCATGTTCGAGGAGCCGGCCCGGGCCATCTTCCGCAATATCATCGTGATCGCCGTGGGTTTCACCCCACTGCTGCTGGCGCCGTTGTTACCCTATAAAACCGTGGGTTTTTTCCTGGCTGCGATCATGCTGATTTCGGGTCTGGCGACCATCATGATCTTACCGGCCCTGCTCACCCTGGGACAGAAGTTTCTGTTTCGCAACCTCAAATAAGGAGACTCCGCATGCGTAAAGCATTCTTTATGGCCCTACTGACTATCTTTCTGCTGCAAAGCGGACCCGGCGCGCAGGCGCAGACTCCGGGCGGTGACGATCTTACAGAGGTCGACACCATCATTGCACGGGCCAACCTGGCCGCCTACTATGCCGGTCGCGACGGCCGGGCTTCCGTAAAAATGACGATCGCCGATACCCAGCAACGCGTCCGCGAGCGCGAATTTACAATGTTAAGATTTGACCAGGAAGACGGCGGTCGACAAAAATTCTATGTTTATTTCAAACAGCCCAGCGACGTTAAAGGCATGGTCTTCATGGTTCACAAGTTTATCGACCGCGATGATGACCGCTGGCTTTATCTGCCGGCCCTGGATCTGGTCCGTCGCATCGCCGCCGCCGACAAACGGACCAGCTTCGTGGGTTCGGATTTCTTTTACGAAGATGTCTCGGGCCGCAGTCCCGACGAAGACGAACATCGCCTGCTGGAAACCACAGAAAAATATTACGTCATCGAAAGTCGGCCGCGGGATCCGGCCGCGGTTGAGTTCAGTTCCTACAAAGTCTGGATTGACAAACAAACTATGATGCCGTTAAAAGCCGAATACCAGGACCATGAGAAGCGTCTCTACCGCCGGGTCGAAGCCCTCAAGCTTGAAACCATCGGCGGACATCCAACCGTGGTTGAATCCCGGGTCGAAAATCTTGCGACCGGCAGCGTGACCATCAGTCGTTTTAGTAACATAAGCTACGATATCGACCTGAAAGAGGATCTTTTCAGCGAACGTTATCTCCGCCGGCCTCCCCGAGAGATCAGGAAATAAGCCGCCAGCAGTCGGCCAGGCACCGAGCCGAAGCCGAGCCCTCAGAGGCACAGGAAAAGGCATGAAACAGAGAAAATTTTCCGCGTTCTGCGCCGGAACCCTGTTCCTGCTCTGGAGTATGACGGCCGGCGCCCTGGAACCCGCTTTTTTCCCCGTCATCAATGAGCGTCTGGAGAGGGCCGGGATTGATTATCGGGGTTTTATCGACCTGCGGGGCGGCCGGAGGCTGGTCGAGGCGGCGAACGAACAGTCGACCTCACTCGCGGAAAGCCGCCTGCAGCTTGAAATCAACGGTGATCTGGAAAGCTTTCTCTTTAAGATCAAAGGCGAACTGTTCGGCGACGCGGTCGATGATTTTGTCGGCGGCCGGCTGCGGGAGGCTTTTTTCCTGGTCAGCCCCCTGCCGTTCGCCGATCTTAAAATCGGACGGCAGATCATGACCTGGGGCACCGGCGACCTGCTCTTCATCAACGATCTTTTTCCCAAAGACTGGGAAGCCTTTTTCATCGGCCGCGATGATGAATACCTCAAGGCTCCGGCCGACGCCGTCCGCCTGGGAATTTTCCTGAAAACTCTGAACCTCGACCTCATCTACATGCCCCGTTTCAACCCTTCACGTTATATCGACGGCGACCGCCTTTCCTACTGGTCTCCACGGCTGGGACAAATTGCCGGTCGCGCAGCAAAGCTGGTCGACGATGAACGCCAGCGCTGGTTTAACGAAGATGAAATCGCCTTGCGGGCCTATCGTAATTTCAGCGGCCTCGAAGCCGCCGTCTACTTTTACGACGGTTACTGGAAAACTCCGGAGGGCATGAAACCCGACGGCCGCCTGTACTTTCCCCGACTGCGGGTTTTCGGTCTGAGTCTGCGCGGCAACCTGGGCCAGGGGTTGGCTCATTGTGAAGCCGGTTATTATGACTCCCGCGAGGACCAAAGCGGTGCTGACCCCCTGGTCCGCAACCGCGAGTGGCGCTTTCTCGCGGGCTATGAACAGGAGCTGGCGACCGACTTTACCGGCGGCCTGCAATACTATCTTGAATACATGGACGATTATGAAAACTACCGCGCCAGCCTGCCGCGCGGCGCTAAGGCCAGGGATGAGTGGCGCCATCTTCTGACCCTGCGTCTGACCAAGCTCATGCTGCAACAGAATCTCAAGTTCTCTCTCTTTATTTACTATTCGCCCAGCGACAACGATGCTCATTTACGGCCCCAGATCAGCTATAAACTGAACGACGACTGGCTGCTGATCGGCGGCGCCAACCTGTTTTACGGTCGCACCGAGCACAGTTTCTTCGGCCAGTTTGAAGAAAACCGCAATATTTACCTGGGCCTGCGCCGCAATTTCTAATCCGGAGTCGAAAGCCCCGCGACATCGACACGGCCCTTAGGTCCCCAGAGCCCGCACCTTAAGGTCTCCCGCGACTCACACAGCGCTACGCATTTCATCAGCCCCCCCACCACAAAAAAGACCCACCCCGAAAAGATCTTACGACCCCCGGGGCTTGTGTTGTTTGAGCCTTCACCTTAGGGCGACCACTTTCGCCGGCCTTGCCGAAGCCATTCTCCAGCTCAACCAAGATCCGCGTGATAGCGCTGCAGACTTTTGACTTCGCCATGTCCCTGCCGGGTCGCCGCAATACCCTTGGCGGCGGCAATGGCGGCAGCGGTTGTCGTGATATAGGGAACCTTATATTTGATCGCGGTTTTGCGAATATAGGAATCGTCAACCGCACCCAGCTTACCGCTCGGCGTATTGACCACCAGATGAACCTCGTTGTTGGTTATCGCATCGACGATATTGGGACGACCTTCGTGACGCTTGAGAATCAACTCGCTCTCGATTCCGTTCTCCTTGAGAAACTGGGCCGTTCCCCGAGTCGCCTTAATAACAAAACCGAGCTCGGTAAAACGGGAGGCGACTTCGAGAGCTCCCTGGCGATCCCGGGGTGAGACCGTCAGCAGCAGACAACCCTGCAGCGGCAGCGCCTGGCCGGTGGCTTCCTGAGCCTTGAAAAAGGCCAGGCCATAGTTATCCGCCAGGCCCAGAACCTCACCGGTGGAACGCATCTCCGGCCCGAGCAACGGATCAACCTCCGGAAACATATTAAAGGGGAAAACCGCCTCTTTGACCCCAAAATGGGTAATCGGCCGCCGTTTTAAATCCAGTTCGCCAAGTTTACGCCCCAAGATAACCTCGGTCGCGATTCTGGCCAGCGAAATATTACAGACCTTGCTGACCAGCGGCACCGTCCGGCTGGCCCGGGGATTGGCTTCGAGAATATAAACCCGATCATCGGCGATGGCGTACTGAATATTCATGAGACCGACAACCTGCATTTCCAAGGCGATCTTACGGGTATATTCTTCAATCGTGTCGATATGACGCAAGGGGATATTGATCGGGGGAATGACGCAGGCCGAATCCCCGGAATGCACTCCGGCCAGTTCAATATGCTCCATCACCGCCGGAACAAAAGCGTTTTCTCCGTCGGCGATGGCGTCGGCTTCAACCTCAATCGCGTTTTCCAGAAATTTATCGATCAGAATCGGTTTTTCCGGGCTGATCTCGACGGCTTTTTCAACATACTCCCGCAGCATCTCCTGGTCATGAACCACTTCCATGGCACGTCCGCCGAGCACGTATGAAGGACGGACAATCAAAGGATAACCGATTCTTTCGGCAATCTTAAGGGCCTCGTCAAGGTTTTGGGCCATACCGGCCTCGGGTTGAGGAATGCCGAGTTTTTTCATGACCCGGTTAAACTGGTCGCGATCCTCGGCCAGATCGATGGTTTCCGGAGAGGTGCCCAGGACATTGACTCCGGCCGCTTTGAGTTCGGCGGCCAGGTTCAACGGCGTCTGCCCGCCGAACTGACAGATCACTCCCTGCGGACGCTCTTTCGCGTAGATGGCGAGCACGTCCTCGACCGTCAGCGGCTCAAAATAGAGCCTGTCGGAAGTGTCGTAATCGGTGGAGACCGTTTCCGGGTTACAGTTGACCATGATCGTCTCGTAGCCAGCGTCGCGCAGGGCAAAGGCGGCATGCACGCAACAATAGTCAAATTCGATGCCCTGACCGATTCGGTTGGGCCCGCCGCCGAGGATCATGATCTTCAGCCGGTCGCTGACCTTAACCTGATCGACGGCGTTGTAGGTGGAAAAATAGTAGGCCGCATTTTCAACGCCGCTGACCGGCACCGGTTCCCAGGCTTCGGCCACACCGAGCTCAAGACGTTTCCGCCGAATCAGCGTCTCCGGCAACCGGAGAATCAAAGCCAGGTATTTATCGGCGAAACCATCCTTCTTGGCCTGCCGCAAAAGCTCATCCGGCGGCAGAACACCGCGATAAACCAGCAATTTTTCCTCAAGTTCAACCAACTCACGCATCTGCTCCAGAAACCAGGCCTTGATATGGGTGCGCTGCGCCAGGGTCTCGATATCCGCGCCTTTACGCAAGGCCTCGTACAGGATAAACTGTCTTTCACTGCTCGGCTCATGCAACATTTCCAGCAATTCATCCAGGCTTTTCGCATTGAAATTACGGGCGAAACCCAAGCCGGAACGCCCGTTCTCCAGTGAGCGAATCGCCTTCTGCAAGGCTTCCTTGTAATTCTTGCCGATACTCATGACCTCGCCGACAGCCCGCATCTGCGTGCCGAGACGGTCTTCCACCCCCTTGAATTTCTCGAAAGCCCAGCGCGCGAATTTAACCACGACATAATCGCCGCAGGGGCTGTATTTTTCCAGGCTGCCGAGACGCCAGTAGGGAATCTCATCCAGGGTCAGACCACAGGCCAGCATGGCCGAAATCAGGGCGATTGGAAAACCGGTGGCCTTGGAAGCCAGGGCCGAGGAACGCGAGGTTCGGGGATTGATCTCGATCACGACCACGCGGCCGCTTTGCGGGTCGTGGGTGAACTGAACGTTGGTGCCGCCGATCACTTCAATCGCATCGACTATCCGGTAGGAGTATTCCTGAAGCCGCGCCTGTAACTCCGGCGCGATGGTCAACATCGGCGCGGTACAGAAGGAATCTCCGGTATGCACCCCCATGGCGTCCACATTTTCAATAAAACAAACCGTAATCTTCTGACCTTTGGCGTCGCGGACCACCTCAAGCTCCAGTTCTTCCCAACCCAGAACCGACTCCTCGATCAGAATCTGACTGACCGGACTCGCGGCCAGGCCGCGGGCGGCGATCAACTGAAACTCATCCTTGTTATAAGCAAAGCCACCGCCGGTGCCTCCCATCGTATAGGCCGGACGAATCACCACCGGAAAACCCATTTCGCCGACAATCGCTTCCGCCTCTTTCAGATTACCGGCAACCTCGCTGCGGGCCACTTCGAGCCCGATCCGGGCCATGGTCCGTTTGAATTCCTGACGATCCTCACCCCGTTCAATCGCATCAATATTAACCCCGATCACTTGCACTCCGTACTTTGCCAGGACCCCTTGACGGGCCAGCGCAAAAGACAGATTCAAACCGGTCTGCCCGCCCAGATTCGGCAGCAGGGCGTCCGGCCGTTCCTTGGCAATAATTTCACTTAAGATTTTCGTGTTCAAAGGCTCGATATAAGTCACATCGGCAACCGCCGGATCAGTCATGATCGTCGCCGGATTGGAGTTGACCAGCACGATCTCATAGCCCAGACCTTTCAGGGCTTTACAGGCCTGGGTTCCGGAATAGTCAAACTCACAGGCCTGACCGATAATTATCGGGCCGGAGCCGATAATCAGAATTTTCTTGATATCATCTCTTTTAGGCATGATGTCTCCCGCAAACGTTGAAATTGGATTGATAACCGCCGAAACAGCTTCCTGCATAAGGATAAAGTCGGCTTTTGTCAATATTTTCCCACCGGCCCGCAAACCTCGTGAAACCGAACTCGAATAAAAACACATGGGTTTTGGCCGCTTGCATTATTTTTTTTTTCCGGTTAAAGAAGCTGATCGGAGCGGCACCGAAGCCAGCGCCAGGGTTTGAGAAATTCATCCCTGAACAGCATGACTCACCTTGGTTCGTGAAGACGCCTATAAAAAATTGCCGGAACCAGCTGCCGGGTTGATAAGCCGAAGATCCGCGTCATTAGCTGTCGGTTCCGGAACCTTTCCGCGCCGCTCCTTGACGAGGCTAAAGGACATGAAGAGATATACGGAAATATGGGACCCGCGTTTCAAGTCCTTGCTGAAAAAACATGATTTCACCAGCTTCGCCCACAGCCAAGGCACCATCTACGGTCTCTGGCCGGATTACAGCCTCGTCTACTTCAATCCGGGCTGGTATGAATTTGCAGAAAAAAATGGCTGCGCCCCAACCATCCTTAAGAGATGGGAGCTCGGCAGTAATCTGATGGACGCGGTCATCGCCGAGCCGCAACCTTTTTACCAGAATCATTGCAGAGGCGAAAAGCCCCGCCACTCCGGAGGAGGCCTTTCGGTCTGCAAATAACGATTTTGCATCAGTTCAGTTTCAGTTTTTTTTCAAAGCGAAAGTGAACCGTATCCGGCACAAACGGGGCCACACCAAAGCCCCCCGCGGGAAAAGCTGATTTTATGCGATCCCTGGTTATAATTCCAGCTTACAACGAGGCCGGCAATATCGGCGCGGTCGTGGATTCGTTGGCCGAGCTTAACCAGGAGCTTGAAATCCTGGTGGTCAACGACGGCTCCGCCGATGACACAGGAAACCAGGCTCGCCGTAACGGACAAGCCACGGTTCTTGATCTGGCCTGCAATCTTGGTATCGGGGGCGCGGTGCAAACCGGCTTCATCTACGCTTTGCGCAAGCAGTTTGAGAGCGCGATCAAATTTGACGGCGACGGCCAGCATCTGGCCACGGAGATTGAATCACTGCTCCGGCCTTTGCGGGAGAATCGGGCCGACGTCGTGATCGGCTCCCGTTTTCATGCCGCTGGAGGCTACAAATCAACCTTCAGCCGCCGGTTGGGGATTCGCCTGCTGGCCCGGATAAATTCCCTGCTTCTGGGTCGGCCGATGCTTGACAGCACCTCGGGTTTTCGCGCCTACAACCGCAAGGCGATTGAGTTTCTGGCTCAGCACTATCCGGCTATAGATTACCCTGAACCGGAAGAGGTTGTTCTGCTGGCCCGTAACGGCTTCAGGGTCATGGAAACGGCGGTGACCATGGCTCCGCGGCAAACCGGAACCTCTTCCATCGGCCTGGGGCGATCTTTTCATTACATGGCCAAGGTTCTTTTGGCGATTCTGATCAGCTGCCTGCGCCCCGCCGGCGGCGGAAAACAGGATTCGGCCGCTCGCCGCTTGAGGATCGAGAGATAATGATTTTTGATCGTCTTTTATTTGTGGCCTCCCTGGCCAGTCTGGCCTTTATCCTGCTGGTTGGAGAATTGATTCGCCGGCGGCGGCTGGATGCGGGCTACGCCCTGCTCTGGCTGGGCTGGGGCGGCTGTTTTCTGTTTTTTTCGGTCTGGCGCAAAGCCCTCGACCTGCTGGCCGGCATGCTTGGCATTTACTACCCACCGGCGGCCCTGCTGCTGATCCTGATTCTCGGGCTGCTGCTGGTCATGATGCAGTTTTCCGTGGTCGTCTCCCGGCAAAGGCAACAGATCAAGGCTCTGACCCAGCGTCTGGCCCTATGGGAAAACGAGCAGGAAGATGCGCTTGCCGCACCGCGACCGCCGCATGACGACAGATAAAGGCCCGCCCCTGGTAACCGTGGTTACGCCGGTGCTGAACGGCGCCCGTTTCATTCGCCGCACCATCCGCAGCGTGCTGGAACAAAAAGGAAATTTCATCCTTGAATATATCATCTGTGACGGCGGTTCGACGGATGCGACACTCAGCATCGTTAAGGAATTCGGCGACCACTGCCGACTTATACAACTGCCGGGTGGCGGACCGCAGGAAGCGATAAATTTCGCGCTGGCGCAGGCCCGGGGCGCGATTGCCGGCTGGCTGGGGGCCGATGACTTGTTGGCGGCCGGGGCCCTGGATCTGGTGGTTAAAGCCTTTGGCGAACACCCCGAAAACGATTGGCTCTACGGCCGCTGCCGCATTATCGATGAGTGCGGGCAGGAAATCCGGCGCTGGATAACCGTGTACAAAAATCTTCTCGGTCGCCGTTTTTCGCGCCGGCGACTGCAGGCGGAAAACTTCATCAATCAGCCGGCGACCTTCTGGCGCATGACCTTATGGCGGCGCTGCGGCGGTCTTAACCGACGCTATCAAGCCGCTTTTGATTATGATCTGTGGCTGCGTTTCGCCGCCTGCGGACCCCCTCTGGTTCTATTTGATTACCTGGCCTCTTTTCGTCGCCATTCCGCTTCCATCAGCGAACGGGGCTATGCCGGGCAATTTGCTGAAGAACTGTCGATCAGTAAAAGGGAAGCCTCGCCCCTGGTTTACCAGCTGCATCGTTTCAACGCTTACAAGATCGTCACCATCTACCACTGTCTGGCCAAGCTGTCCCAGTTGAAAAATAAACTCCTGGCCGGTCGGCCCTGAAACCATGCCCTCCGCTTCCGCTTACAAAAGTTTCAGCCGCGGTGCCGCGCTTGCTCTCACGGGCGTGATTGCGGCCGGAATCATCAGTTATCTGACCCGCCGGATTCTGGCCCGGGAACTCAGCCCCGAGGAATATGGCTTTTTCTACGGAGCCTTCTCATTCGTCAGTCTGGGGCTGGCGGTGGTCGATCTGGGGCTGGCCAAGACCGGCACCGTGCTGATGGCCAAATACGCCGCGCGCGGGGACCGGCAAACCGTCAATCTCTTTTTCTCGATTGTATTTATCATCAAGCTTTCAAGCAGTGTGCTGGTGGGCATCCTGGTCTGGTTCTGGAGCCCCATCCTGGTGCAGAATTATTTCTCTTTCCCGGGCGGATTGCCGACCATGCGCTGCCTGGCCCTCTTTATTCCCTTGCAGACCCTGGGCGGCCTGGCGATCGGAAGTCTTGAGGCGATGCAGGACTTCGGTACCCGCACCCTGCTTCAGACCATCTATTACGCGATTGTTCTGGCCCTGGTTTTTATCCTGACCAAGCGTTTCAACACCCTGGCCCCGGCCCTGGCGTATTGCGCCGGGGCGATCTTTCTCTTGACGGGCATCATCCATCTGGCCCGCCGCCACAATTTACGGGTGATCTGGAAACGTCGCGCCTGGGGCAAGGCCTGGCCAGAGACCTGGGTTTACGCACGCTGGCTGACCTTGTCGGTTGTCGCTTTGGGAACCATGAACTATATTGATACCTTGATGCTGACCTGGCTGAGCGATCTGCCCAGTGTCGCCGGTTATCAGGTGGCCCTCCCCCTGGCCCAGATTGGCCGCAGCCTGATCTTTTTGCCGGTCGTCTTCATGCCGATCGCCGCCGGTCTCTGGCAGCGAAATCAGTTGCATCAGCTCCGGGAAAGCTGTAGTTTCATTACCTTGTTGATGTCTTTTTGCTCGGGGGCGGCTTTTCTGCTGTTGCTGCCCGAGGCGGGAAATCTGATGGCCCTGCTTTTCCACGAACGTTATCGCTGGGCCGCTTCCAGTCTGGTGGCGCTGGGCAGCGGCATGCCGCTGCTGGTGCTGGCTGAATTTTACCTAAATACCATCTGCGGCATGGAACAACCACGGGTCGCGGCCGGCGCCGCGCTGCTCGGCCTGCTCGTCAATATCTTTGCCAACCTGATTTTCATTCCCCGGTTCGGAGCCTTGGGGGCCGCTTTGGCAACCCTGCTGTCGTATTTTCTGGTCGCGCTGGGGGCCTGGTTTTATCTGTTGCGGAAACTGGCTTTCCGTCTACCATGGAGGCCTTTGCTGAGCCTGATACTGTGTCCCTTGCCATTGGCCCTGCTCTTTGATCTTAAGGTTGCCCCGAAGGGCTCCGCCGCTTGGATGAAATGTTTATCGGCCTGGTTTTTATATGGCGCCATCGGTCTTTTCTGGCTGGGCGCCACACTGGTTTCCCGGCGCTCCCAGAAAAATAACTGACCCCTGAACAGGGCATCGTCCGCGTAAAGAAAGCACCCGGTCCGCCTTTACCGCCGGCCGGGAAGCCCGACGTTGGTTTTCGGCGTTTTATCGCCTTCAATCCAAGTTCTCTTTTTACGAGTGTTTTAAAAATGTCGAACCGTCACTCCGCCCCCGAAAACAAAAGGCCTGTTTTCATATCGGCCTGCCTCGTGGTCTTCCACGAGGAACGTCTGATCCGGCGCTGTCTGAAGAGTATTCGAAGCCTCTGCGATGAAATCATTGTCATTCATGACGGCCCCTGCTCCGATCAGACCCTGGCCATCGCGCTGGAATTCGGAGCGACCGCGCAGGAGGGCGAACGCCGGGGAGCCCCTGAATTTCATCGCGCCGCCGCCTTTGCCCGGGCGCGGGGGGAATGGATACTCCAGCTTGACGCGGATGAATTTTTAAGTGCTACGGCCATCTTTTATCTTCGCAACCGCCTGCGCCGAACCGGCCAAGACAACGGCTTTTCCCTGCGCTGGCCGATCTGGAACGGCCGGCGCTACCTGACTGCCGAATGGCCTTACAAACCCTGCATCTTTCGCAAAGCGGCAATGCATTATGTCGGTTTTCCGCACAGTGAGGTAACGGTCGACGGAGGCATACGGCCGCTTCCGGTCCGTCTGGAACATCAGCCGGAATACAATAATCTAAGTTTTTCAACCTACATGAAAAAACATCGGAAATGGGTTGCCGTCCATGCCGACAACCTGACGCGGGAACTGACGGAACTGCCGTCGTTTCGGCCCCAGCAAGACGGCGGCAGGTGGCCGACCCACATGGAGGTTATTCGGCGATACGGCAAAATGGCGCTTCCCCTCAATGCCGTAATTCTCTTTCTGGGTACGATATTCCTTGCGGGAGGCTGGCGAAACCCCTGCTCCGCGCTGCTGGTTTACAAGCAAAATCTTTTTTATTATTCGGAACTTGCCTGGCTCTACGGTAGAAACCGGCGCCGGAGAACTGTCCGATGAAGCACGATCAGCTTCAGAATAAACGGGTCCTGATCCTTTTTCCCCACCTGGTGATTCCCGGTGGCGCCCTGATTTATACCCTGCGGCTCGCCGAGCAACTCCAACAACGCGGAGCTGAGGTCGCCATTTTAACCCTCCGCCATGAGCCACGGCAGATTCAGATTTCCGCCGCCATCGAAGTCATCGCTCACCCCCACGGCCCGCTGACTTCAAGTCTTTCTTTCTGGCTGAGCTGGCCTGTATGGCAGCATTGGATAGTTCGAAAGATCAGAAACTGGAACCCGGATCTTCTAATTTCCCAGGTTTTCCCTTCCAATTGGTGGGGATGGCTGGCAAAGCGCGTGCTGCCGCAAATCCCCCTGCTCTGGGTCTGCCATGAACCGAGCGCGTTTATTCATTCCGAAATCTGGATTCGGGTTTTACAGCCGGTCTGGAAAAGCCGACTGGCGCTCAGCCTGCGTCCTTTTCTGGCGCACGCCGACCGGCGGCTGTCAAAATACGGGGATGCGGTCGTAGCCAACAGCCGCTTCACGGCCGAACAGGTCAAGCGGGTCTACGACTTGAAGGTAGCGGCGATCGCCAATCCGGGGGTCATCTTGGATGATTTTCCCGGGCGCCGAGCCGCCAGATCGAATTTGCTGCTGACGGTGGCGCATCTGTCCGGTTTCAAACGCATCGATTTTCTTTTACAGGTTTTCGCCGGCATCCTTGAAAGACAGCCGCATCTACGCCTGGCGATTGTCGGCGACGGGGAAAAGATGACCGCGCTGAAACAATTCGCTACCACTTTGCAGATCGCCGGACAGGTTGATTTTCATGGCCGTTTGCACCACTCGGAGATTGTCCGACTCTACACCGGCGCCGCGCTTTATATGCATGGCGGGGTCGAGGAAGCTTTCGGCATGGCCTTGATCGAAGCCCTGGCCGGCGGCTGTCCGGTTCTGGCGCACGCCAGCGGCGGTCCTCTGGAAATTGTCACCCCGGACACAGGCCGTTTGATGCCTAACCTTGACCCCATGGCGTGGAGTAAAGCCGCCATCGCCCTGCTGGAGCAGGACGACGCCCAAACGGCGCTGTTGTGTCGAAAAAGAGCCGCCGATTTTTCCTGGAAGCAAACAGGTGACCGCATAGCCTCGGTTTGCCATCAACTGATAACCCTTTTCAACTCAAAAACAAACCCATGATGGTCTCGTTTGTCATTCCCAGCCGCAACCAGGCCGGTTTTATCGAACGCTGCCTTGACAGCTGTCTGGCCCTGGACTCCCATGAGCGTGAGGTGATTGTCATGGATGGCGCCTCGACCGACAAGACCCAAAGCCTCCTGTCTGCATACGGTTCCCGCATCCAGTGGCTTTCCGAGCCCGACCGGGGTCAATCCGACGCCGTCAATAAAGGCATAGCCAAGGCTCGAGGAGAGATCATCGCCTGGATCAACTCCGATGACTATTATCCTGATCACCGCTTGCTAAGCCATATCATGGAGAAATTCTGCCGGGAGCCTACGCTTGACATTATCCATGGCGATGGCAACCTGGTCGACAGTAAAGGTGCGGTCATCAGACGTTTCCGCAGTTCAGAGATGACTTCGTCCAGGGAGATGCTGCTTCGCGCCGGCATCGGCATCTGTCAACCAGCCCTCTTTTTCAGACGGCGGTTGTTTCTTGAGGCCGGCGGCCTGAACATTCATCTGCACTGGGCCATGGATCTTGATTTATGGCTGCGCCTGTTTCCGCTGGCGCGAAAGGTGTCTTATTTAAATGAGGTGCTGGCCTGCGCAACCTGTCATCCGCAGGCCAAATCCATCGCCGGCATGTGGCCTCACATTCATGAAATTTGTGCCGTGCTCAGAAAATATCAGGGACAACATTCATGGACTGTGGCTGAAAGGCTGAAACTGTGGCGGGGGAAAACTGCGCTTTATCTCTACGGGCTCGCGGTCAGATTGCACCTGAAAAAGGTCATCTGAAACAATCCCGGCATGAGGGGTCAAGAAGTACGCCGCCGAAACACTCGTCCGTCCTTGACCGGGTATGGCAGCGTAACAACGCCGGTGGCGTGGTTACAAGTTTATCAGTAATAGCGTTGCCAAAGACTGTGAAGTGTCGCCAGCAGGACAGCTCCGACATACAAGCCGGGCCCGTACCTGACCAACAATGCGGCGACAACATGCCGGGGGCTTATCAAGGAATGAGAGTTGCGAAAGAGCAACAGAAGAGGCAACGCCGCCGGAATGAAATAGCGACCCTGCAAACCGCCGATAACGGCGTTGCCGACCGGGGTCGCGGTCAGGTAAAGCGCCAGCAGGATGGCCCCGCAGATCAGGATCGAGATTGTGGCGAGCAGGGCTTTTTCAAACCAGACCTCTCTGCCGACAGAACGGCAGCTCAGGGCTCCGACAACCAGGGCAAGAGGATAACTGAAATAAATCCAAGCCGGCAGGCTGGTGTCAAGCCATCCCAGGAGACCAACAAAGGATTCGAGAACGTGACGCCCCTGAGTCTGCAGAGTCCGACCCAGAATCGTGAACACGGTCTGAGGATAATCCCGCAGAAACTGCAGTTGCCGGGAGTGATCAAGCAGGGGCAGCAAGCTGTCTTTGAGCTGGAAACTGGTGTAGTCAAAGGGAACTGGGCTCGCGGTCAGGGGAGGAGCTGAATTTTGCAGCCGGCTCCAGATAAAAAAAGCGGCGCCGGCCAGTCCCAGGCTGACCAAAAACAGGTATAAACGACCGCGATTCTGAAAAAAACAGGTCCGGGGGGAAAAAAACAGCAGCAGCAGCGGACAATAAACGGGTTTCCCCAGAGCCAGCAGGGTTAAGGCGACCGGCGCGATGAACCAGGTTCGAAACTTGATCGACGCCGTTTCCTGAACCGCCAGTTCGAGCAGAACCGCAGTCAGCAGCAGGACCGCGGCGATGGTGATCCCGTCAATGGAAAGCGAAGGAGCCAGAAACAGGCTCATCGGCATCAGCCCCAGAAGAAAGAAGATCAGCTTTCCGGTCGGGACGATTTTCAGGGCCCCGTAAACCAGCCCGAGATAAAGCAGCAGATTGGCGAGACGACCGAGGTACATCAACCATAAGGGGGAAAGCGAGAACCGGCTGCCGACCGCCAGGGTCAGAGCGCTCGGCAGATAGAGAAGGGGCGCATAGCCGGCGGCGCTGGTATTGATGAAAACCTTCGGTTGCCCCGGCAGGTGCAGCGGCAAAGCCAGCATTTTTTTGAGCATGCCGGAATCCTGCTTGTTTTCAGGATGAAAAGGCAGGTTCTGATTCACCATTCGGGTGGTGTAAGGAACACTGACCGGAACCATGCCGCCGCGGCCCTGCAGATATTTAAGCGGAGCCTGTTTTTTTTCCGCTTCACTGAAAGCATAGGGGCGGGCGACAAACTGGCCGGAAGCAATCATCATCGCGCGAAAGAAATGATCATGCTCATCCGGAACCTGAAAAGGCGGGGTCAAAAAAAGCATGCTCAGACCGAAGAAAGCGCCGAGCAGAAGAAAAAGACGCGGATAACCGAGTTCGTTGACAGGCGGTTCCGGTTCGGACTTCTTTCCTTTTTTCATGAACCCCCAGCTTATGGCTTGCCGCTTAACCGCAAACCACGATTTCCACTGCCGCGGAACCATCAGAGGTATACCCGACGACCCTTGGCGCCGACACCTTACCTTACGCGGACGCGGCCTCAACCCGATTCCGACCATTGCCTTTAGCTCGATAGAGTGCCGCATCCGCTCGTTCGACAACGGTTTCGGGATCAGCGCCGGCCTGCCCCGCGGCCACTCCCAGACTGATGGTAACCTGCCCGAGACGACTTCCGTCTCGGCCGCGTCGCAGCTCGCGCGATGCCACTATCTGTCGTAGATGCTCTGCGACGGCCAGCCCCGCATCCAGGTTCTGGTCCTTTAAAATAACCGCAAATTCCTCTCCCCCATAACGAGCGACAAAACCTTTGGCAGGCAATTCCGCCGCGACCAACTGAGCGACATTTCTGATCACCAGATCACCGACCCGATGACCATAATTATCGTTAAACTGTTTGAAATGATCGATGTCAAACATGATCATGACAAACCGTTCTTCACGTTTGCAACTGCGACAGACTTCCTGAAGATATTTTTCAAAACTGTGACGATTATTGATTCCGGTCAAGGAATCGGTCCCGGCTTTTTTCTCGACCTCAACCAGGCGGGTCTCCAGCTGACGAATATTCTCGGTCGCCTGATCAAGATGAAGCTGCAAGGTTGCGG
>DSCM01000035.1 GCA_011049115.1 Pseudomonadota bacterium | reverse complement strand
GTGACCGCGAGAAAATGACCGAAGATAACCGCGCCGGTGACGATAATCATGATCATGCAGGTGGTCCGGGTGGTTTCCAGAAGTGCGGTTCTGAGCTTGGTCGGGCTGAGATTGCCGCCGCTCAGGGCGATGCCGAGGCTGCACATGGCGCCGACGGCCCCGGCTTCGGTCGGGGTAAAAAAACCGGCAAAAAGACCGACCATGACCAGAGCGAACAGCAGCAGGGTTTCCCCGGTGCCTTTCAGGGATTGTCGGCGTTGGGACCAGGAGCTTTTGGGGCCGGGAGGGCCGAATTCGGGGTGGCGTTTACAGGTGTAAAGAATCGCCAGGCAGAACAGGAAGGCGATCAGCAGACCCGGAAGAATCCCGGCCATGAAAAGTTTACCGATCGATTGTTCCGTCATGATGCCGTAGACGATGAAGACCACGCTGGGGGGGATCAGCATCCCCAGGCTGCCGCCCGAAGCGACCGCCCCGGCGGCCAGCTCCATTGAGTAATGGTAGCGTTTCATTTCCGGCAGGGCGACGGTCGCCATGGTGGCGGCGGTCGCCGGGGAGGAACCGCAGATCGCGCCGAAGGCGGTGCAGGCGCCGATGGTGGCCATGGACAGGCCGCCCGGGCGATGGCCGATGAAGGCGTAAGCGGTGTCATAGAGGCGGCGGCTGATGCCGGCGTGAAAAGAAACCTGCCCCATGAAGATAAACAGGGGAATCACGGTCAGGCCGTAGGCGCCGAAGGTCGAAAAAACATCCCGGGCGAGCAGGGAGAGGGCGGCATTGAGATTGACCAGCTGAACGAAGCCGGCAAAGCCGACGATCGCCATGGCAAAGCCCACGGGAATCCGGGCGAACAGCAGGAGAAATAAAAGAGCGATTCCGATCAGGCCGATCGCTAAGGGGCTCATGAAGACGTCACCTCGTCGGCGCCGGGGAACAGTTGCCGCATCAGGACCAGGCAGACCAGCAGGGCGGCGGCCGCGATCACATAAACCACCGGGTAAAAGGGCATCTGCAGATTGGCGGTTACCTCGCCGGTTTTTCTCAGGATTTCGGCATAGATAAAAGTTTGCCGGGAGATCAGGGCGAACAGGAGCAGACTTAGAAAATCGGCGCCGAAGCGGCAGATTCTCTGAGCTTTTCGGGGGAGTTTGTCGCTGATGAATTCAACCGCCACATGGCCCTGATGCAGGGTGGTCGCCGGCATCGCCAGGGCGATGCCCAGGGCGCCGATCAGGCCGACCAGTTCATAAGCTCCCAGAATCGGATGCTTGAAAAGGCGCAAAACCACATCGGCGCAGGTCAGAAGCATCATGGCGAAGACGCAGACCGCCGCCGCCAGGTTCATCAGCCTGGTCAGTTGCCGAATTAATCTGCTCACGCGGCCGCCGCTTTTTTAAGGTTGAGGCCGCGGCAAACCGCTGTCGGGACCAAAAGAATCATCTTATCGGAGCATCTCTTTGATTCTGGCGACCACCTGGTCCCCCGGTAGTCCTTTGCTGGTGGTGCTTTTAATATAGTCGTCGAAGATGGGCTGAACCCTGGCCTCCCAGGCCCGGCTCTCGCTTTCCGGAAGGCTTATGACCTGGTTTCCTCTTTCCAGGGTATAGGCCAGGCCGGCGGCGTCGGCGTCATCCCAGGCCTGGCCCTGAATGGCGACCCATGCCGCGCTGACCTCGGTGAAAATGGTTTTGATCTTCTCCGGCAGGGCCTGCCATTTTCCCTTGTTCATGACGACGAACATCGAGGTTGTATAGCCGATGCTGGGAATGTTGGTACTGTATTTGACGACTTCACCCTGCTTCCAGCCTTTCAGAACCTCGATCGGTCCGATCGTTCCGACGACGGTGCCTTTTTGCAGGGCCTCATAGGTGCTGCCCTGGTCCATGGCCACGGGTAGGCCGCCAAGGGTCTGAATGATCTTGGCGCTGAGACCGGTGGAGCGGATTTTCATGCCTGCAAGATCGGCCAGGCTCCGGACCGGCTTTTTCTTGGTATGCAGAACCCCTGGTCCATGGGCGTGAACATAGAGAACGTGGGTGTCTTGAATCTCCTTGGGGTTGAATTCCTGCGTGATGGTCGTTGCGATGCGGGTCGCGGTTTTGCCGTCGGGGTAGCCGGCCGGCAGATCAAGGGCTTCAAGCAGGGGAAAACGGCCGCGGGTGTAGGCGAAACAGGACATGCCGATATCCGAAATGCCGTTGACGACCCCATCGTAGACCTGAGGGGCTTGGGTCAGGGTGCCGCCGGGGTAGACCGTTATTTGAACCTGCCCGTGGCTTCTTTTTTCGATCTCCTTGGCCCAGGCCTCACCGGCCCGGCATTGCGCGTGGGTTGACGGGAAAAAAATACTGTAGGACAGCTTGATCTTCTTTTCTCCCGCCTCCGCGCCCCGCGGCATGATCAGAGCCGTGATCAGGGTCATCATGACGAACCAACCTAAATGAAAAACTTTTCTTGTGCTCATGATAAACCTCGCCGATTTCTTTGCGATTAAAAGAAAGTCGGCCTGAAAAATCAGGGCTTCATCGGATATGAATCCTTTTTTTTTACCCGACTCTCAGGGAAAACCGCCGCTTCTGTAAAAGACTGCGGCGCTGGGGCCAGGGTTTTTACTCAAAATAATTCTTTATCAAGAAGGATGTTAATATGTTATTTCACGAAATGCAAGCGCAAACTAAGCAGACCGTGACCCTGAGCCCTAGCGGTCTTGGCCGAATGTTGTCGGGCCATAAAACATGTACCGCCTTCTTTCCTGGGGTCGATTTTATCTTGACAAAGTCAAAGGCATTTGATAGAAGCGGCGCTCGTTTTGCGCGAGGGTTGGGGCCGTTAGCTCAGTTGGTAGAGCATCTGACTTTTAATCAGAGGGTCGCAGGTTCGACTCCTGCACGGCTCACCACCAAAAAATTCAGACAAAGAGAAAAGACACTTGGCGTTGATTCGCTGAGTGTCCTTTTTTTTGGGCCGCCATTTGACCTTCACTTTGCGTTTTTAAACTGATTGCTCCTCGATCCGAGTTGACACGACCCCTGGAACCTGTGGTCGATGACGAACTTAGATGTACATTTTCTTTCTTTCCTCCGGTAAAGAATCAATGTAGGTTTGGCCTTCCTGAGGGAAAACCGCTCGCCGCTCGCCGTTAACGTCCTCGATAATAACTGTTGCTTCTTGATTTAAAGTGTCAATCTGGTGTAGGAAATTATCAAAATGTCCTGATGCAGTCATTCTGATAATCAAATTATTTTGAAGGTAGGGTGGCAAGCCATTGACGTGCCTTGCCACCCCCTCCAAAACAGGTAATAGCGACCTGCAATGGAGCTGTTATTTCGGTAATATCAGTTGACGTTCTTGTCAACCAAATTGCTCTTTTGGGGAAAAGTTTTCCCTGGAGTAAACCATCCTGCTGCCCCCGTTGCGGATCCGGACTCTGGTGGCATGGCTTTGTCCCTGTCTGGTTCGAG
>DSCM01000034.1 GCA_011049115.1 Pseudomonadota bacterium | reverse complement strand
TTCAATCGTGAAAACCATTCCGATTTCCAGTGTCTCGCTGGTTGAATTCGGGGAGATTGAAGGCGCTTCATGGATTTCCAGGCCGATGCCGTGGCCGGTGCCGTGACTGAAATACTCACCGAGGCCGGAATCAAGCAAAACCTTTCGGACGGTCCGGTCGAGCTCCCTGGGGCTGGGGAGTAGCTTGCCCTTCAGAGCCTGAAGGCCTTGATGTTGAGCCTCATAAAGGGCATTGTAAACCTGCTTCACTTCTGGTTCCGGTTCGCTGAGGAAATAGGTACAGGTCTGATCGCTGTGATAGCCCTGAAGGCAGGCGCCAAAATCGATGGTCACGATATCTCCGGGGGTCAGTCGGCGAGGCGAGGCCAGGCCATGAGGAAGGGCTGAACGTGGGCCGCTGGCGATAATCAGGGGAAAGGCGGTCCGTTCAGCTCCGGCCCGGCGCATTTGGTATTCAAGTTCAAGCGCCAGTTCATGTTCGCTGATTCCCGTTTCAAGGCGGCTGAGAGTGTTTTGTAGGGCCGTTTCGGAAACCTTGACAGCCTTGCTCAGTCGTTCAATTTCGTCTTCGCTTTTGCAGAGCCTGGGCAGGTTGATCAAGGCTGCGGCCGGTTCCGGTTCCCGACCGTCAAGGTGCTCACGCAATTTGAGCCAGTCGCCCAGATTCATTTTGGTTTCGTCGACGCCTAGTTTCCGGATCAGGTTTTCGCTTCGCAGGTGTCGGCAAAGATCGGCAACCGAATTGATACGGATCAGGTCGATTTCACCAGGAATCTCGTCTGCGGCCTGGGTGGTGTAGCGGCCATCCGTAAAAAAGCAGCTGCGTTTGGCACCGATCAGAAGATAGGCGCTGTCCCCGCTGTAACCGGTATAATAGCTGAGATTGGCCGGATGGCTGATCAGGAAAGCATCGTAGTGGGCACTTTCTAGGAGTCGATGCAGCTGGTCGAGTCTGTCCGAATGTCTAGGCATAGGTAAAAGGGACCGGTTTAGGGTTTCTGAGCCTGGGGGTTGGCGGGGTTGTCGTGTGCATCTGTCAGAAAGATGATGTTGAAAGCCTCGATGGCGAGTTGGTATGAAATCGGGCCGAAGCCGCAGATGCTGCCGTGGCAGACGGCTGCGGTCAAGGATTCCCGGCGAAAGGCCTCGCGGTTAAAAATGTTGCTGAGATGGATCTCGATTACCGGGACTCTGATCGCCGCGATGGCATCGCGGATCGCGACACTGGTGTGAGTGTAAGCCGCCGGATTGATGATGATACCGGAAAACCCTTGCCCTTCGGCTTGCTGCAGCCAGTCGGTGATTTCCCCCTCATGGTTGCTTTGTCGGCAGCTCACTGTTAAGCCAAGAGCGTGGCCTTTGCGGATAATTTCCTGATTGATCATTTCCAGGGTCTGAGTTCCGTAGATTTCCGGCTCTCGCCTGCCCAGGAGATTCAGATTGGGGCCATGAATAATCAGGATGCTGCGGGAACTCATTGGTTGCTACCGTCTGTTTGGGTTTGTTGTTCGAGGACGCGCAACAGACCTCTAAGCTGTTTTATTTGTTTCAGCGTTCGTTGCTGACGTTGCGGTGTCGGTTTTAGTTTTGGTTCGAAATGGTTCTTGATTTCAGTTATTTTTTTTTGGTAGGCAGGCTCTCGGCTTGGGTTTTGCTGCCCCAGCTTTTCGTAAATTTCAATGGCTTCCCGCCAGTGACGCTGGTCGAGGAGAAGCTGCGCCATGGTCTCGGTCCGGATTGGTGAGGGCGCTGCTTCGGCGCGGGGAGGGCCTATAGGTTTTGTTTTCATTGACGCCGGTTTAGTTGTGTTGTCGCTCCTGTCGGTCTGCGGAAGCCGCTGCGGTCATTGATGCCGGCAACATCTAGTAGAAAAACGGCATGAAGTCAAGAGCGTGATGATTGAAAGGAAAATGTTTATGCGGGCGGTCGTCCAGCGAGTCAATTCGGCGGTGGTTCGAGTTGAGGGTCGGGAAATTTCAGCTATCGGCCAGGGCCTTTTGGTTCTTCTGGGGATCGGCCTGATGGATGAAGGCGCGGATGTGGACTACATGGTAAAAAAAAATCTGTGGTTTGAGAATCTTTGCGGACGCTCATGGGCGGATGGGGCGTTCTCTGGCTCAGTGTGGCGGCGGCGTCATGGTAGTTCCGCAATTTACTTTGTATGGAGAGGTCAGGAAGGGTCACCGGCCATCTTTTTTCGGGGCGGCTGACCCGATAAAGGGTCGCAGTCTTTATGAAAAGGTGCTGGCAGGTATTCATGAGCAAGGATTGTCGGTGTGTGGGGGGGCAGGAGCAGATGGAGGTTGAAGAATTGATCAATCAGGGGCCTGTCACTTCTTCTTGACAGTCAAAAAATCTGGGGTTTAAAACGCTTCCGCGTTTGCTGACGTTCGAATTCAGGGTGGCAGATCGTTTCCTTTCCTGGAGGCGACGTTCTTTCTTTTGCCGGCAATAATTCGCGAAAAAAATTCGGACATGCGAAAAAAATTCGTATAATATGGTCTGAAGGTATGCTTTGCGTCCCTGATTTTCAGGGATAAATTAAAAAGAATTTGTGGTATAGAGATTGCTCTATGTGGTCCCGCACGTCTAAATGTCAGAGGCGGACGCAAGCTCCGTCAGGTTAAAATAACAGGCCGGTAAAACTAACGCTATCAAGGAGGTAGTAAGACAATGGCAAAAGAATTAAACATTCAGGAAGCGACCATTTGCGCCAGCACCATTCAGATGCTGGAAAAAGCAAATCGGGACGGGGTGCAGATCTCTTTTCATCGGGCCAACGACATGGCCCCCTGTCCGATTGGCGCGGTTTCATCCTGCTGTAAGAATTGCTCAATGGGGCCCTGTCGTCTGAGTCCGAAAGATCCTTACGCCAAACAGGGTGTCTGCGGGGCGACGATTGATACCATCTCAGCTCGTAACTTTGCCCGGATGGTGGTTGCCGGCGCCGCTGCTCATACCGACCACGGCATGGGAATGCTCGATTGTTTCAAGGAAGTCGCGCACGGCAAGATTGATGGTTTTCGGATTAAGGATGAAAAGAAGTTGCTGGCTGTCTGTGAATCCCTGGATATCGCGACCACGGTAGAGGTAGACGGCGTGGTTAAGACTCGTGACATCAAGGAACTGGCGGTCGAACTTGCGGGTGAACTGGAAAGAACCTATACCCAGGTTGAAGGTGAGATTCCTTTCATGAAGCGGGTTCCGGCCAAGACCCTGGAGCGTTGGCGTGAACTCGGCATCGTGCCCCGCGGCGCCATGCGTGAACTGATGGAAATGATGCATCGCACGCATATCGGTGTGGACCAGGATTATGTCAATATCGCCCGTCAGTTTCAGCGTGCAGCCCTTTCCGATGGTTGGGGTGGATCGATGGTGGCGACCGAAATTTCCGATATTTTGTTCGGGACTCCGAAACCGATTGCCTGCTATGTCGATATGGGCTGTCTCGATGAAAAACAGGTCAATGTGGTCATTAACGGGCATGAGCCGATCATGTTTGAAGCTATGATTGATTCGGTCAATGACCCCAAAATGATCGCTAAAGCCAAAGCCGCCGGCGCCGCCGGTCTTAACCTGGCCGGCATGTGTTGTTCCGGGGCTGAAGCCCTGATGCGGCACGGCGTGCCGCATGCCGGTAACTTCATGTCCACGGAAGCCCTGCTCGTGACCGGCGCCGTCGATGCGATGGCGGTTGACGTCCAGTGTATCAAGCAGGGTCTGTCTCCGGTTGCCGAGTGTTACGGTACTCCGTTCATCACGACCAATTACCGGGCACACATCGAAGGGGCGATTCACATTCAGCTGGATGAGACCAACCCCCGTGCCTGCGTAGACAAAATTGTCGAAATGGCGATCGAGCGTTACAAAAACCGCAGCAAGCCCATTGAAATTCCTCAGAACAAGCACATTGGTATTCACGGCTTCAGTCATGAGAGCATTGTCTATGATCTCGGGGGCTCTTTCCGTGGTTCCTATGTCCCCCTGAATGACAATATTATCAATGGTCGGATTCGCGGGGTCGCCGGGGTTGTCGGTTGTACCAACCCGCGCGTCAAACACGACTGGGTCCATACTGAAGTGGTTAAAGAGCTGATCAAAAACAACGTTCTCGTCGTGCAGACCGGCTGTTCGACCATTGCTGTCGGCAAAGCCGGCCTGTTGGTGCCGGAAGCCGCCAAGTATGCCGGCGCCGGTCTTGCCGAGGTTTGTGAAACCGTTGGTATTCCGCCGGTTCTGAGCCTGGGGTCCTGCGTTGACAACAGCCGGATTCTGATCGCTTGCGCCGAAATGGTCAAAATTGGTGGGCTCGGCGACAAGATTTCCGATCTTCCGGTTGCCGGCTCCGCTCCCGAATGGATGAGCGAAAAGGCGATTTCAATCGGTCAGTATTTTGTTTCCTCCGGGGTTTACACGGTATTTGGCGCCGCTTTCCCGGTTACCGACGGCACCAAGTTCAAAGAGCACCTCTTCAAAGGTTTGGAAGGTGAGGTCGGTGGTATGTGGGATTTTGCCGTAGATCCTTATGAACACGCCGCCAAGATGATCGCCCATATTGATAAAAAGCGTGAAGCGCTTGGCATCAATGTTAAACAGGAACGTAAACTTTTCGATATGGCTGATCGCCGCGAGCTCTAAATCGAGTTTATTGGTAACTAAACTCTGGTGTCACATGTAAAAGCCCCGGTTCTCGACGGACCGGGGCTTTTTTGTACTTGACAACTTGGGGTGGAATTTCTACAAGTCTCACAAGCTGCTAGTTTTTTATTATCTGTTGGTCGAGAAAGGATGTTTATGCGCTTTTCCAGAATGTATCTGCCCACGCTGAAAGAGGTTCCGGCGGAAGCCGAGGTAGTCAGTCACCGCCTGATGCTCAGGGCGGGAATGATTCGGCGATTGGCTGCCGGTATCTATTCATATCTGCCTCTGGGGTTACTGGCCTTACGTAATGTGGAGGAGATTGTCCGGCAGGAGATGAATCGAGCGGGAGCCCAGGAAGTTCTGCTGCCGGCAGTGCAGCCGGCAGAACTTTGGCAGGAGAGCGGACGCTGGGATTTCTATGGCAAGGAACTCCTGCGGATTCGGGATCGGCATCAGCGTGATTTTTGTTTCGGGCCTACCCATGAAGAGGTGATTACCGATTTGGTACGTCATGAAATTCGTTCCTATCGGCAGATGCCGCTTAATCTCTATCAGATACAGACTAAATTTCGGGATGAAGTCAGGCCTCGTTTCGGACTGATGCGGGGGCGTGAGTTTATCATGAAGGATGCCTACAGTTTTGATCTGGATGATGCCGCAGCCGGGTTAAGCTATCAGGCCATGCATACGGCTTACAGTCGTATCTTTGCTCGCTGCGGCCTTGATTTTCGGGCGGTTGAAGCCGATTCCGGGGCTATCGGCGGCAGCTTCTCACATGAATTCATGGTTCTCGCGCAATCGGGCGAGGATGCGATTGCCAGCTGTCGTGAATGCACCTATGCTGCTAACGCTGAAAAAGCCGAAAGCGGTTTTGTTCCTGATCCGCCGGTTGATGTTGAAAGTTTGCGGCCTGCTTTTGTTGAGGTAGCTACGCCCGGTTGCCGATCGGTTGAAGAGGTGGCCGCCTTTTTCAAGGTCGGGCCCCGGGCCATCTTGAAAAGTGTGATTTTCGAATCGGATTCAGGTTTTTGCCTGGTGGTGGTTCCGGGTGACCGGGAAGTCAATGAAATAAAGGTCAAGGCCGCCTTGGCGGCTGAGTGGGTTGAAATACCCTCTTCGGATCGGGTGGCCGAGGAGTTAGGGTTGCCGGTTGGTTTTCTCGGGCCGCTGGAGACCCGGTTGCCGCTACTGGTTGATCGGGCGGTGCCGTTTTTGCCGGGCATGATCTGCGGTGCTAATCGGGCCGGTTTCCATCTGCAGGGAGTGCAGTGGGGACGTGATTTCAGCAGTGAGAAAATCTTTGATTTGGTTGAAGTTCAAGCCGGAGATGCTTGTCCGCGTTGCTCTGGAGTTTTGCAGATCGACCGCGGAATCGAGGTTGGCCATATCTTTAAACTGGGGACTAAATACAGTGAAAAATTACAAGCCCGCTACCTTGATCAGGAAGGCCGGGAGCGTCTTCTGGTCATGGGCTGCTATGGTATCGGAATCGGACGGACGGTGGCCGCTGCGATAGAGCAAAATCATGATGAAAATGGGATTGTTTTCCCTTATGCCCTCGCTCCCTTCAAGGTTGTGTTGCTCAATCTTGATCTTAAATCAGATGAGGTGACAAATTATTGCGAGCAGCTTTACTGCGAATTGCAACAACGCGGGATCATGGTTCTGTATGATGATCGGGATGAGCGCCCCGGGGTCAAATTCAAAGACGCGGATCTGATCGGTGCCCCTTTGCGTCTGATGGTTGGGCGCAAGGGCTATGAAAAGGGCATTCTCGAAGCTCGGCAGCGCAAGTCTGGGGTGAGCCTGGAGTTGCCTTTACGCGAACGTAGTCAATTATGGAATCTGCTTGCAGGTCTGGCGGCTGATGATACGTGTATCGCATCTCAGTAAAAGTTATAGCCGTCCGGATCTGATTCTTAAGGATATTTCTTTTGAGGTCAAGGAGGGGGAATTCGTTTATCTTTCCGGACCCAGCGGCGCCGGGAAAACCACTCTTTTTCGCCTGCTTTTTGCTGATCTCGAACCCGATTCAGGGCAGATCGTGGTGGATGGTGTAAATCTGGCGCGGGCCCGGCCGTCTCGAATTGCCCGGTTGCGGCGCCGGATGGGGATTGTCTTTCAGGATTATAAATTGATTCCTTATCGGACGGTGTTTGATAATGTGGCTTTGGCCCTGGAGGTGGCCGGAACGCCTCGGCGCCTGATTCAAAAGAAGGTCTGGCAGGTACTTAAAATAGTGGGTATTGAACGACAGATTGAGCGGCTGCCGCTGCAGTTGTCGGGGGGAGAACAGCAGCGGGTGGCCATCGCCCGGGCGTTAGTCAATGATCCCCGACTGATTCTGGCGGATGAGCCTACCGGCAACCTTGATTTTGAAATCAGCAATGAAATTATGCATATTTTCAATTACATCAACTCCCGGGGGGCTACCATTGTTATGGTTACCCATAATCGGAGTATTCTGCCACGTTTTAAACGCAAGGTCTTCTATCTTGATCGGGGTTCTCTGCAGGCATATGTGTGGCCCGGATGAATTACTTTGGTGAACTGAGCCCAGGTTGTCTGAGACATCTGTCTTTCATATGATCGGAATTCGAGATTACAGCTTTTCTCTCTTTAAGCTTACCGCGAATAATATTTGTCGGCATCCGCTTATCAACCTGATATCGATCTCGATAATTACTCTCGCCATGCTTCTGCTGGCGCTTTATTTTCTGGTCTATGGGAATGTAACGCGGATTGTTTCTCTCTGGAGGGCCGATTTACGACTGGCAGTTTATCTCGAAGATGATCTTGATCGGGCGAGATTGTCCGCGCTCCAGGCATATTGTCTTGAGTTGCGGGAGACGAAGAAGGTTGTTTATATTTCTCAGGCGCAGGCTCTGGAAAATTTCAAAGTTACCCTGGGAGACGATGCTGTTTTTCTTGAAGGTTTGAGCGAAAATCCGCTGCCATCATCGTTTGAGATCTTACTTGATGAGGGCGTTGTCGAGCTTGCTGATGTCGAACGTCTGGCCCGGCAACTCGAAAGGCAGGTAGGGGTGGATCAGGTTGAGTATGGTCATCGCTGGCTTATGCACCTGTTTTCGTTTCTTAAGATGATTAAATATTTCGGATACGTAGTTACCATCTTTCTTTCGGCGGTGACGGTATTTATTGTAGCCAGCACTATTCGACTCTCACTTTACGCCCGTCGGGATACAATTCGGGTGCTGCGTTTGGTTGGGGCGACCTCAAGTTTTATCGCCCTGCCTTATTTTTTTGAGGGAGTTTTCCAGGGCCTTGCCGCCTCAATGCTGGCGCTGAGTCTGGCTTATGCCGGTTTTCGTCATCTTTGTGACTGGTTGCGGTCGCAGGTGCCGCAGTGGGCCGCGCTTTCGCAGCTGCACTTCTTCTCGGTCTCGGAGCTGCTCTTTTTTATTTGTATAGGAACTTTCCTGGGCGTGGCCGGTTTTCTTTTATCCAGCCGTTGGCTGCGCTTGGAATCCTAGTGTTTATTCCGCACCGGTTTCAGGTGATATTGTTCTTGTCGCTCAGTTTTGGTCTGTGGGGGGCGGTATTGGACGTCCCGGCCCAGGAAACCTTCGATGAGTTGCGTACGGTTAAGGAACAGATTTCCAGGGCCCGCAAAGTCGAGGCCAGGGCCCGTTCGGAACAGCTTACCGTCTTGCAGGAAATTGACGAGCTTAATCGTCGGCATGCCGTTTTACGGAATGAACTGGAAGGCTTGTCGAGGGAAATGGAGGCTGTTCTGGCTGTCATTTCCGAACAGGAAGCCGAGGCTTGTCGACTGCGGGAGCAGTTGCGGCAGTTGCAGCAGGAGTTTAAGCGAAGATTGCGGATTCGTTATTGTCAGGCCCCCGGCAAGTGGCTAGATTTTTTAGGGGGGGATGCCGACCTGCTGGAAAAGCTTAATGCCTTGGTCTACGGGCGTCGGGTGTTGGCAGCTGATCGTCGGCTTTGGGCTTCCTGTGAGAGTCTTCTTCGTGAGGTAGAAACACGGCAGCTGGGTATTGAAAAACGTAGTCTTTTTTTACTCGAACTGAAGGCCCGTGAATCCCTTAATCTGGGTGAACTGGAAGAAAATATTGCCAAAAAAAACGAGTTGCTGTATAAAATCAAGCACCAGGTTAAAAGCCACCAAGAGCTTATCGCCGAGCTGGAAGGGGTAGCTGCCGATCTCGAAAGGATGACACGAGCTGTGGCCCCGGAGAAAACGGACTTCGCTGATTTGCGTGGCCGTCTGCCCATGCCGGTGGACGGGGTTGTGGTCAGTTTTTTCGGTCTTGAAAAAGATTCACGTTTTGCCACGGTTACCAGTAATCGCGGGATCGAAATTGAGGCTCCTTTGGGGGCCCCGGTAAAAGTCGTATCTGCCGGACAGGTGGTCTTTGCCTCCTGGATGAAAGGCTACGGCAATCTTTTGGTGGTTGATCATGGCGGCGGTTTTTTCTCGGTTTATGCTTATCTTGAGGATTTCAGCTGTCGAATCAAGGATCGTCTGCAAGGTTCTGAAATTATCGGTCGGGTTGGTCGAGGCGGAATCTCCAATGAACCAGCCCTTTATTTTGAAATTCGCAGGGACGGGGTTCCTGAAGATCCGTTGACCTGGGTATCCGATATGGTGCCTTCATGATTGGTTTCTTGTCTGGACCAAGTGGGTATAATGGAAAGAAATATTCGTGATCAAGATGTTCTTGAAAGGTCGTTCGAGGCGGTTGCAGCAAGCTCCCGTCTCTCATTTTTTTGGAGGTTTTTAAAAATGATTGAAAAACATAAGGGCAAATCCATTGCCTTCGCGGTCTTTCTGGCCTTGGCCGTTTTCCTGCTGGTTTATCTTGGGGCTCTTCCCGGAAATTCCCGGGCCCGGGAAGAGGGTTCGGAAGATCAGTTCAGAAGCCCGTACGAATATATAAAACTATTTACCGACACCTTGAATCTGGTACAGAAAAATTATGTTGAAGAGGTTGAGGTTAAAAAGCTGGTGTATGGTTCGATCAAGGGAATGCTGGCGGATCTTGATCCCCACTCGAGTTTTATGCCTCCCGATATGTTCAAGGAAACCCAGGTTGAAACCAGCGGTTCTTTTGGCGGTCTCGGCATTGAAATAACCATTCGTGACGGAGTCCTGACCGTGGTTTCACCAATCGAGGATACTCCCGCCTTTCGCGCCGGTATAGAAGCCGGTGATCGGATCATCAAGATCGATGGGGAGTTGAGCAAGGATTTGACCCTGATGGAGGCGGTTAAAAAAATGCGAGGTCCCAAGGGAACCAAAATAACCATTTCAATCATGCGTAAAGGGGCCCTTTCTCTGCAGGATGTGACCATTGTCCGCGATATTATCAACGTCGTCAGCGTCAAGGCTAAAATGCTGTCCGATGACATTGCCTATGTTCGTCTGACTCAGTTCCAGACCCGGACCAGCAGCGATCTCAACCTGAAATTGAAAGAGCTTAAAGACGAGCATCAGTTATCCGGCCTGGTGCTTGATCTGCGTAATAATCCCGGCGGTTTATTGCAGCAGGCCGTGGCGGTTTCAGATTATTTTCTTAAATCAGGTCTGATTGTCTATACCGACGGTCGGATCAGCAAACAGAATATGCGTTATCAGGCCCATGATGATGGTACCGAGGGTGATTACCCGATTGTGGTCTTGGTTAACGGTGGCAGCGCCAGTGCTTCCGAAATTGTTGCCGGGGCTCTGCAGGATCATAAAAGGGGCTTGGTCATGGGGACGCCGACGTTTGGCAAGGGTTCGGTGCAGACCATTATCCCGCTTGAGGATGGTTCCGCCGTACGCCTGACAACTTCACTTTATTACACCCCGAGCGGACGTTCAATTCAGGCTAAAGGAATTGAGCCCGATGTTCTGGTCGAGGCCGGCACCGTGGTCAAGCGTGAACCAGGTAAAGGGTTGATGCATGATCTTAAGGAAAAGGATCTTAAAGGTCATTTTGAAAATGCTAAGAGTAGCCCGGAAATGAATGAAGCTCACCCTTCCAGGGATGCGGAGCCTGAAAGCGGGAGTGGAATTCGTCCTGAAGCGGAGTCTGAAGGCGGTGCCGAATCCGCGGCGGCAGCAGCTGGAGAAGACTGGCGTAATGACATTCAGGTGGTGCGGGCTCTGGAGTTGCTTCAGGGGTGGAAGGTTTTCCGGCAGCTAGATAATAATCGGTAGCCAGTCCTGATGATGCGTGTGAAAGAGCGTACACCGAAGATTTCCGGAGGATGGCTGGGGCTGGTTCTGGGAATCGCCGGGGCCGCTCTTTTCTTTTTGCTGGGTTATTTGCTGGCGGAGCGAAGGTTTGCCGAGGTTTTGCCCGCACCTGATTCGAGAGTGTCCGCGGAGTGCCTTCGGAATGCTCAACCTCAGGATCATAATAAACTGGAAACGGCTCTTGGCCGTTTGTTGCAGAAAATCAACCTGAGTCGGGCCGCTCAGGTTAACCGGCAGAATTGGCAACGGCTGCGCAGCGGTGTTCTGGAGTGGTCCCGGCTCAGGATGGACGGAGTCTGTTTTGACCCTGAGCTTCTGAGGCTGGTACTGCAGTCCGCCAAAGAATTTTTGGGTCGTGATTTTGCCTTACGTCTGCTTTTTTCATATGACAACGAGGGCGGGATCAGTTCCTTTCTGCTTCTTGATGGTGAAACTGTGGTCACCATCGGCACTTTTATCACAGCCAAATCATTGGTTGAGCCGGGGCTGAGGCGTCCCCGGCTGGCAATTGTCATTGATGATCTGGGGCTTAGTCTGAGTAGCGCAGCTGAATTTGCCGCGATTTCTCTGCCTCTGACCTTTGCCGTGCTGCCACGGTTGGAGAACTCGAAGCGGGTCGCTGGATACCTGCAGGAACGGCGGTGTGATATGATCTTACATCTGCCGATGGAACCTCGGGACTACCCTGACGTCGATCCTGGTCCCGGGGCCCTGCTCTGCGCGATGGATGAAAAACAGATGCGGTCAACCCTGCTTGAAAATCTGGCTTCAGTGCCGGGGATTATCGGGGTTAATAACCATATGGGTTCACGACTGACGGCCAATCCTGTTAAAATGAGGATGGTTATGCGGGTCCTCAGGGATCGAGAACTTTTTTTTCTCGACAGCCTGACGATTGCCGGCAGTTGTGCTTATGAGGAAGCCCGGGCCGCCGGAATTCCGGCGCTACGGCGGGATGTTTTTCTCGATAACCTCAGGGATGAACAGCATATTCTTCTGCAGCTGCGGACCTTGCTGACCGTGGCCGCAATCAGGGGGACTGCGATCGGGATCGGCCACCCGTATGCGGAGACGGCGGCCGCTTTGAAAAAATTCCACCGCATGGCGGAGCAGGCCGGGGTTGAAATCGTTGCTCTGCGGCGGCTTTTCGTGCAGCCATTAAAATTTATTGAGTGACAACTTTTTAGACGGCAAAGTGAGTATTAAATGATACAGGCAATGATGTTTGCCTTTCTGGGTGGTCTTGGACTTTTTCTTTACGGTATGAAAATTATGTCGGAAGGCTTGCAGAAAGCCGCCGGCAATCGTCTGCGGCAGATTCTGGAAAAGCTGACGACGCATCGTATCGCCGCCTTTCTGGTCGGAACCGGAGTCACGGCCATCGTGCAGAGCAGCAGCGCTACGACCGTGATGGTGGTGGGTTTTGTTAATGCCGGTTTGATGAATCTGCGGCAGGCTATCGGGGTGATTCTTGGAGCCAATATCGGGACCACGGTGACCGCCCAGATGATTGCCTTCAAAGTTCATCATTATGCCTTGCCGGCGATCGGTATCGGAGTGGCGCTGAAATTTTTTACCCGGACTAAACGCTGGCAGTATTTTGGTGAAATCATCCTGGGTTTCGGTATGCTTTTTTACGGTCTGGATGTCATGGGGGGTGGCCTTGCCTGTTTTAAGACGCAGCCTTTTTTTCAGCAGGCGTTTGTTACCTTCAGTCGTAATCATATCATGGCGGTTCTGGCTGGGGCCCTGTTGACCATGATTCTGCAGAGCAGCAGTGCCACGGTCGGAATCACCATGACACTGGCTGCAAGTGGAGCCCTGACTTTCGAGGGAGGGGTGGGCCTGATTCTCGGGGAAAATATCGGGACCACGATTACGGCTTTGCTGGCCGGTATCGGAACTAATATTTCAGCGAAGCGGGCCGCCCGGGCTCATATGATGGTCAATGTTCTGGGGGTGGTTTATATACTGTTGCTTTTCCCGTTTTTCACTCGCCTGGTTGATTATTTTACTCCGGGAAATCCTGACCTGGTGGTCGGAGTGGCGCAGGCCGCCGAATGCGCTGTCACTATCGGTGATAAACCCTATATTGCCCGCCATCTTGCCAATGCGCACACCTTTTTCAATATCTTCAACTGTCTGCTTTTTCTCCCCTTGGTCGGCATACTTGCCAAAGTTTGTGTCTGGATGGTGCCGGCCGGCGATGAAGAGACTTTTTATCACCTGCGTTATCTTGATAACCGGGTTCTTGATACCCCGCCCCTGGCTCTGGCTCAGGCGCATAAGGAAACCGTGCGCATGGCCGGTCTTTGTTTGCGCATGTTCAATCTGACCATGGAATGCTATACCAATTACACGCAAAAACTGGTGGAAAAGGTGTACCGTAAGGAAAACACGATAGATATGTTGCAGAAGGAGATTACCGACTTTCTGGTTAATGTAACGCAACTGTCAACCACCCCGGAGATCTCGCGCGAGGTCAACATGACCATGTATATTGTCAACAACCTCGAGCGGCTGGGAGACCACTGCGAAAACCTGATTCGCCTGGTTGAACGTAAACAGGATCAGAAAATTGACTTTAGTGAGGAAGCCAATGCGGAAATCGCCGAAATCGAACTCAAAGCCCGGGAATTTATCGAGCTGGCGCTGACGGGCCTTGAAAAGGGCAAGGTGGAGCGTTTGATGGTGAAAGCCAGAGCGCTGGAGAACAGTATCAACTCTCTGGAGAATCGCTACCGTGATCAGCATATTGAACGGCTCAGTGAAAACCGTTGTTCCGTGGTGCCGGGTCTGATTTTTATCGATTTTCTGACTAATTTTGAGAAAATCGGGGACCATTGCTATAATATCTGCGAGGCTATCGCCGGAGAGAAGTAAGGAAGCTGAACTTTTACTGAAGTGGGCGCGGTGTGAAACTTCACGGTGTTCGGGTTTTCGCTGGAGCCGGATCGGAATGGGATTAAGATGAATATTAAAAAGCACGTCAAGCGTGGTCTCTGGAACCATTTGATGAAAAGTCGAGTGGAAATGGGGTTGGCCAGTATTATCTATGAGGTCGGAGTTGCCTCGAAATATGTAAATCATGCCATGCGCACCGGTGATCTGGGGCTGGCCGGAACCAGCAATCTTTATGGCGAAGACCAGCTGGCGCTGGATGTTCTGGCCGATGAGATTATCAAGGACCGGTTGGATCATACCGGTCGGGTCAGTCGTATAATTTCTGAAGAACAGAGTGAAATTATAATTTTTGATCGACAGGGGAAACGCGGCGGCTATGCGGTCTGCTATGACCCGCTGGACGGCTCTTCCCTGGTTGATGTCAACCTTGCGGTGGGAACCATTGTCGCCATTTATGCCGGGGATGATCCCTTGCAGTGTGGGCGTCGGCAGGTCGGGTCCATGTATGTTGTTTACGGCCCGCGCACGACCCTGGTTTATGGCGCCGGTGACGGGGTGCATGAGTTTACCCTGAACAGCCTGGGTGAATATGTGTTGACCCGGGAGTACGTCTCGCTCAAAAACAGGGGGACGATCTTCAGCCCCGGCGGGGTGCGGCGCGACTATCTGCCGGAACATGAAAATTTTATCCGCCATCTAGAAGATGATGGTTATAAGTTGCGTTATAGCGGTGGCTTTGTTCCCGACCTCAATCAGATACTACTTAAAGGCGGGGGTATTTTTATGTATCCCGGCACGGTTTCAGCTGCTCAGGGCAAGCTTCGTTTACCTTTTGAACTTAATCCCATGGCCTATCTGACGGAATTGGCGGGGGGCGTGGCAACCGACGGTCGCAGGCCGATTCTTGATCTTGAATGTTACGATTTCGACCAGCGCAGTCCGGTCTATATCGGCAGCCGGGATGAGGTTGAACTGGCGAAAAAATTCTTTGGCGCCAGTTGAGTTATTGCAGCTATTATGGAGATCGAAAATGAAATCTGAAAAAATTAGGGTCGGCTTGACTTTTGATGATGTCTTGATACAGCCGAGTTATTCCGCCATTCTGCCGCATGAGGTTGATCTTTCGACCTGGTTGACTCGGGATATTAAGCTCAAAAACCCGTTGCTCAGCGCGGCCATGGATACGGTGACCGAGTCAAAAACCGCGATCTGCATGGCTCGAGAGGGCGGTATCGGCATCATTCACAAAAATATGTCAATTGAGGCCCAGGCCCTTGAGGTGGATAAGGTCAAAAAGTCGGAAAGCGGCATGATTGTTGACCCGATCACCATGGCTCCTGATAATCTGGTCCATGAAGTTTTAAAGGTCATGGAGAAGTATCGCATTTCCGGGGTGCCGATTGTTGATGGGAATCGGTTGGTTGGGATCGTCACTAATCGGGACCTGCGTTTTGAAACGCAGATGGACCGGCCTTTGCGGGATATTATGACCAAGGACAATCTGGTTACGGTTTCCAAGGGTATTGGCATGGATGAAGCTAAGGTTCTGCTGCATAAACATCGCATTGAAAAACTGTTGGTAGTCGATGACGATAATCGTTTGCAGGGACTGATCACCATCAAAGATATCGAAAAAACGCGTATGTATCCCGATTCCTGCAAGGATGGGATGGGGCGGTTGC
>DSCM01000033.1 GCA_011049115.1 Pseudomonadota bacterium | reverse complement strand
CATCACTGACCGTGATCGTAACCTTCTCCGCCACCGGGCCGGCTTCTTCGGGAAAATCCGGTTCGGGCAGGCTGAACCGACGTTCGAAAATAGCCGCCAACTCCCGCGCAACCCCGATCACGCTGAGACAGTCACCGCGATTAGGGGTTATTTCAACCTCTAGAATGGTGTCCTGGAGTCCGAGTAGTTCAACCACCGGCTGCCCCAGAGCAACATCATTCGACAAAATCATAATCCCGGCGGACTCTTCTTCAAATCCCAGCTCCGCCGCGGAACAAAGCATTCCGCACGAGAGCTCACCGCGAATTTTAGACTTTTTAATGGTAAGTCCGTTGGGCAAAGTGGCGCCGACCGGAGCCAGGGCAACCCGGTCCCCGGCTTTCATATTACGGGCCCCGCAAACTATCGCCAGCTCATTTTGACCATCGCTGACCCGGCACAACGTGAGTTTATCGGCTTCAGGATGAGCCCGCAGATCAATGATAGCGGCGCTGACCACCTGCTCAAGACCGGCGGGGCACAACCGCCTGACGGCGGCCACCTCAAGTCCGGCCATAGTCAGACGGGCGGCCGCTATTTCTGGGTCGATTCCCGTAAGATCGACAAACTCAGACATCCAGTTCCAGCTTATGAGCATTACTCTTCCAATTAATACTTGATGGTTTCGTTAATCATCGCCCCGGCGCATACACTCATGAAGACGTCCCATCGAAGGCGGACGCCACTCCTCAGCCGGGCCCTTAACTTCGCCGGGTTGAAGATCGATTTCGGAAAGATTGAGCAGGTCTAGAACTGGCGCAGGAAACGTAAATTATTGCCGAAAAACAGGCGCAGATCATCGATGCCGTAACGCAGCATGGCCAAACGCTCGATCCCCATGCCGAAAGCAAAACCGGAATAAATTTCGGGATCATAATCAACAAAACGATAGACCTCCGGGTCAACCATGCCGCAACCCAGAATTTCAAGCCAGCCGGTCTGGCCGCACACCCGGCAACCCTTGCCTTGACACATAACGCAACTGATATCGACTTCGGCGCTGGGTTCGGTAAAAGGGAAATAGCTGGGACGAAAACGCACCCCGGCCCGACTTCCGAAAAAAGCCTGCAGAAAAGCCACCAGCACCCCTTTCAGATCAGCGAAGGTAACCTTGCGGTCAACCAGCAGACCTTCGATCTGATCGAACATCGGGGTATGAGTGAGATCCGAATCGCAGCGATAGACCCGACCCGGGGCGATAATTTTGACCGGCGGGCACTGGCGCTCCATGACCCGCACCTGCACGGGCGAGGTATGGGTCCGCAGCACCACATCATCATCCACATAAAAGGTATCCTGCATCTGGCGAGCAGGATGATCCCGCGGAATGTTCAGGGCTTCAAAATTATAATAATCCAACTCGACTTCAGGCCCCTGGGCCACGCTGAAGCCCATGCGCTTGAAGATCGCGCAGACATCCTCGGTAATCTGGGTTATCGGATGAACCCGGCCAAGCGTGCGCCGGCGTCCCGGCAGGGTAACGTCAACCGCCCCGGCCGCCATCCGCCGGCGCGACTCGGCCTCTTCGAATTTAACCCGAACCTCATCAAGCAAGGCCTCAATCTGCTGTTTAACCTGATTGGCCAGTTTACCCGCCACCGGTTTTTCTTCCGGGGAAAGACCGCCCAGCTCCTTCAGAAGAAGGGTCAGGCTTCCCTTGCGTCCCAGAAGATCGACCCGCAGGTTTTCCAGATCAACCAAAGACTGAAGCCCGGCAATAGTTCCCCGGGCTTCATCCAGCAGTCCGCGCAAACGCTCTTTCATAAACGATCAGACTGCCAGGGCGGCGCTGGCAAGATCGACGTACTTTCCGAAGGCGGCCGGATCGTTGACCGCGATATCGGCCAGGATTTTACGGTCGACTTCGATTTCCGCCTGGTTCAAACCAGCCATGAAACGACTGTAAGAAAGGCCATGCAGACGGGCGGCCGCATTGATCCGCTGAATCCAAAGACTGCGGAACTCGCGTTTCCGCACCCGCCGGTCGCGGAAGGCGTAATTCAGCGCCCGATCAACCGTCTCGGCGGCGCTGCGGAAAAGCTTACTGCGAGCCCCACGATAGCCTTTGGCCATTTTCAGAATTTTTTTATGTCTTCTGCGGGCCTTGAACCCACCCTTTACTCTTGGCATTTTAATACTCCTGACTATTTATAGGTAGGGCAGCATCCGGCTGATACTGCGCTGGTTGGCGCTGTCCACCAGGGTCGCCTTGCGTAGATTACGTTTTCTTTTCCGGGTTTTACAATTGAGCAGGTGGCTGGCGTAAGCTTTACGCCGCGACACCTTGCCGGTGCCGGTAAGCTTGAAACGTTTTTTAGCACCGCTATTGGACTTGATTTTCGGCATAACCCTCAGACTCCTTGACTCTTGAATATATTCACGCCTGTTTCACCGGTCCCCACCAGCCGACGGCCATTTTCTCCCAGGGACTCAGACAGACAACTATTTTGTTTTCTTCGCCGGCCCCAGAACCATCATCAGCTGACGCCCTTCACGCTTGGCGTGCTGTTCGACAACCCCGTATTCCTTAACCTGTTCCGCGACCTTAACCAGGAGATCATGCCCCTGTTCGGCATAAGCCATTTCCCGCCCCCGAAAACGAATAGTCACCTTGACCTTGTCCCCGTCCTCTAAGAAGCGGATGATACTCCTCGTTTTGACCTCAATATCGTGAACATCGGTACCGGGTCGCATCTTGATCTCTTTAACCTGAATTACGGTCTGTTTTTTCTTGGCTTCCTGCGCCCTTTTACTTTGCTGATATTTAAACTTTCCGTAATCCATTACCTTGCAGACCGGCGGAGTCGCCTGCGGAGAGACTTCCACCAGATCAAGCCCCCGCGCCTCGGCGTAGGCTACCGCCTCATTGGTATCAACAACCCCGACCTGTTCGCCGCCATCACCAATCAGTCTTACCTGTGGGATTTTAATCTGACGATTGACTCTTACTTTTTCAGCAACTATGGGAAACCTCCTGACATAACTGTCGACAACTACATACTTATAGTTCAGCGGCCTTTAACTCATTGCGCAGATGCTTGATAAAATCTTCGAGACTTTGACTTTCCAGGGTTTCGCCTTGTTCACGCAGGCGCGGAGACACGCTCCGGGAAGAAACTTCCTGCTCCCCGATCACCAACATATAAGGAATCTTGTCGAGCTGGGCTTCGCGGATTTTTTTACCGAGCTTTTCGTTGCGCAGATCAGCGAAAACCCGAATGCCGGCGGCCTGCAAATTATCGGCCACCTCCCGCCCGTACTCATTATGAGCTTCGGTAACCGTCAACACCCGTACCTGCTCAGGAGCCAACCACAACGGAAATGCCCCGGCGTAATGCTCGATAAGAATTCCGATAAAACGCTCGATCGACCCCAGAATAACCCGATGCAGCATGACCGGACGGTGTTTATCTCCATCGGCCCCTATATAACTCAAATCAAAACGTTCGGGCAAGGTAAAATCGCACTGGATGGTCGCACACTGCCACTCACGCCCCAGCGCATCTTTAAGTTTAACATCTATCTTGGGACCGTAAAAGGCCCCGTCTCCGGCATTAACCTGATATTCCAGGCCATTCTTTCCCAGAGCCTCGATCAAAGCCTGAGTCGCCCTCTCCCAGTCGGCGTCACTACCGATTGATTTCTCTGCGGGCCGCGTACTGAGCTCCAGGGAATAGGGAAAACCGAAGAGCCGCATGACCTCGGCGACAAACTCAAGGATAGCGGCAATCTCCGCCTGCAATTGCTCCGGAGCGCAGATAATATGGGCATCATCCTGAGTAAAGCAGCGAACCCGCAACAATCCGTGCAAAACTCCGGAAGCCTCATGCCGATGCACGGTTCCCAACTCAAAATAGCGCAAGGGCAGATCCCGATAGCTGCGCAGTCGCGAATTGTAAATCAGCATATGGGCCAGGCAGTTCATCGGCTTGATGCCATACTCCTGGCCTTCGCCGCAGTCCTCGGCATCTTCCCGAATCCGGGTAAAATACATATTCTCCCGGTAATTTTCAAAATGTCCCGAACGCTTCCAGAGATCGGCTTTGAGCATCTGGGGCCCCATGACAATCTGGTAGCCTCTTTTCAGATGCTGCCGCCGCTCGAAATCTTCCAGCAGGGTCCGCAGCAAAGCCCCCTTGGGATGCCAGATCACGAAGCCGGCCCCGGCTTCGTCCTGAATACTGAACAGATCAAGTTCCCGACCCAGCTTGCGATGATCTCTCTTTTTGGCCTCTTCCAGCAGGAAAAGATGCTTCTGCAGGGCCTCCTTATCCGCGAAGGCGGTACCATAAATCCGCTGCAGCATACGGTTTTTGACATCCCCGCGCCAATAGGCGCCGGCGACACTCAAAAGCTTGAAGACCCCTCTCAGATACGAAGTGTCCGGCAGGTGCGGCCCTCGGCAGAGATCGACGAAATCGCCGCTCTGGTACAGCGACAGCGGTTCGTCGGCCGCCAGATCGTTAATCAGCTCAACCTTGTAGTCTTCACCCAGGTCTCGGAAAAGCGCCAGCGCTTCCTGCCGCTCAACTTCACGCCGAACAAAGCTGCGCCCCTTTTTGACCAGCTCCTTCATCTGTTTTTCAATCGCCTGCAGATCTTCCGGGGTGAACGGCCTGTCCACATCAAAATCGTAATAAAAACCGTCCTTGATAGCCGGTCCGATGGTGACCATGGCCTGAGGAAACAAATTCTTTACCGCCTCCGCCATAACGTGGGCGGCGCTGTGCCGCAGGACTTCGAGACCGGCGGAAGAATCTTTTTCAACCAGGAAAACCTCGTCTCCATCCGCCGGCACACTTTTGAGATCGACCAGCCGCTCACCAATACGAGCGGCTACAACCTCTCGCAAACGAGCCTTATCCTGCTCGGCCAGATGCTCAAAAAGCGTTCGGCCATCCGCCGGCAGAGACAGGGGTGAAAAAGGCGAGGATTTCGGTGTCAGATGAAGAGTCAGCATAAGATTCGAGTAGGCAGCAAAAAACAAAAATAGAGGCGCCACGAAAAATCCGCAGATAAAAACCCACCGACCGTGACACCTCTAGCGAATTTTCGTGGTAGGCACAGGCGGATTTGAACCGCCGACTTCTACCGTGTCAAGGTAGCGCTCTCCCCCTGAGCTATGCGCCTACAATCATTGGTGCTTTTGCCGATTAACAGCGGCGGAGGAGCTAGTTATCAACTTTACGCGCCAATGTCAAGACATTTTCACAAAAGTTCGCTTTCAAAACGACTCTATTTTCCCCACGGGCCGAAGCGATCGAAAAAACCGGAAACCGAAAAACGTGAGCTCCGCCGAAAAAACCGCCTGCGCTCAACCGCTCTCACCGTTTGCGTTGCCACCTGGTACCCTCGACCGAATCCTTGAGCGCCACCCCACGCTGCTCAAGCAGGTCACGCAGGCGATCGGCTTCCGCCCAGTCACGCGCCTTACGGGCCGCCGCCCTTTCGGCAATCAACCCTTCGATCTCGGCCACAGTCAGGCCCTCATCCCGAGCCTCGAATGAAGCCCGCTGCAGAAAAGCCGCCGGAGCCTCCTGCAAGAGCCCCAGAGCCCAACCGATTTCCCGCATAAACGCAAGCACCCGGGCCGCCTCCGGCGAGGAAAGCCGACCCTCGTCGAGACGACGATTAATCTCTTTACTGATTTCAAAAAACACCGCGATTGCCGCGGCGGTATTAAAATCATCATCCATGGCGGCGATAAATTCCCGGCGCCAGGAATTTATCGCCTCTTCCACCGGCAGCTCCGGCTGCGCCGGATCCGCCCCGGCTTTTTCCTGCAGACGATCAAGCAACAGATACAGACGCTCCAAACCGGACTCAGCCACAGCGACATTTTCCCGGGAAAAATCAATCGGCGAACGATAATGGCTGGAAACCACGAAGAAACGCAGAACTTCGGGATGGCAGGTCTCCAGCAACTCCCGAATGGTCAGGAAATTACCCAGGGATTTGGACATCTTCTCCTGGTCGATATTGACAAAGCCGTTATGCACCCAGTAATGGGCCAGAGGCTTGCCATGAGCTCCCTCCGACTGCGCGATTTCATTTTCGTGATGGGGAAAGATCAGATCCTTGCCGCCGCCATGAATATCGAACGTCTCACCGAGAAATTTCCGACTCATGGCCGAACACTCGATATGCCAGCCCGGCCGTCCCTCGCCCCAGGGGCTGGGCCAGCTCGGTTCCCCCGCCTTACTGCTTTTCCACAAAGCAAAATCAAGTGGCGACTCCTTGCGGTCATCAACATCTACACGGGCTCCGGAAAGCAGATCCTCAATATTTTTCCCGGAAAGCTTGCCATACCCCTTAAACGCCTGCAGGCGGTAATAAACATCGCCGTCCACCGCATAGGCCAACCCTTTATCCTCCAGTTTCTTCACCAGCGCGATAATCTCGCCGATGTAATCGGTAGCCCGGGGCTCATGCGTGGGTTTGAGCAGTCCCAGACGATCCATATCCTTGTAAAATTCCTCGATATACTGCTCGGCCAGGGCTTTCCACGAGATACCGCGCTCATGGGAACGATTGATGATCTTGTCATCGATATCGGTGAAATTGCGAACAAAGTTAACCTCATAACCGCGATACTGAAGATAACGATAAATCACATCAAAAACCACCAGGGAGCGGGCATGCCCGATATGACAAAGATCGTACACGGTAACCCCACAGGCATAGATACCGATCTTACCGGGCTCCAACGGCACAAATTCCTCTTTGCGGCGATTCAGCGAATTATAGATCTGCACAACTAATCCTTTCTGCTTAAATTTAAGGAAACGGTTCGAGGGCAAAAAAATGGCGTTTCAAAAAAACAAACGTAACCCTTCAGCCAACCCGGATATCCTGATTCCCGCAAATGAATTTCGGCAGCCAACCACCAGGCTGAAGAGTTACAAGCAAACAAAATAATCGGCCGGCCATTTTTTTGTTTTTCCTGTCTTGACATTATATTTTTTTTGGTCTAGAAGTGTCAACTCTTTTCGCCCGGGCAGTTTTCCCGGGAGAAAGCCTGAAGCTGTGAGTTTGCAACCGCAAGAAAGTTTTTTGACATTGCCGAAGTGGCGGAACTGGTAGACGCGCTAGGTTCAGGGTCTAGTGGGAGTATTCCTGTGGAGGTTCGAGTCCTCTCTTCGGCACCAAAAATCTTAAAATGGCCTGTAAATGACTAATTTACAGGCCATTTTTTTTACTTTTACGGCAAAAATCTTAACCTTCTCCGGGTGACGGCGCCGGCCGACTACTGCCTATTGGTCGCGCTTAAGTACAAACAGTTTTGAAAAACTTCATCCCCTCTACCATTCCGAAAATTGCCGCGACCGCAGCCCTGATCTTGCTGTTCCTGACTGTCGGCCGCTGGTGGTTTGCCGGCCGCGACATTTCACGTTTTATCGTCTGCGGCGAGCGCTGCACCGACTCGGCCGCGCTGCCGACCCCTTTAGAAGTTCTCCCGCAAAGCCACGGTTACGATGGTCAGTTTTTTGCGCGCCTGGCTTTTGCACCGTTCGACAAAAGAAAAACCGCCCACGGCATCACCCTTGATTCTCCGGCTTATCGCCAACAACGCATACTCTATCCCCTGTTGGCCTGGCTGACCGCGGCCGGCGACCCCGCCCGAGTCCCCTGGACCATGGTACTGATCAATTTTTGCGCCCTGATCGGAATTGCCGTAATCAGCGCCCTGATCCTTCGGGCTTATGCCATGCATCCCGGCTACGGGATTCTGGTCATGCTGAGCAGCGGTTTCATTTTGAGTTTCGGCCGCAATCTGGCGGAACCTCTGAGCGGATTCCTCACGATCTCGGCGCTTTATTTTTTCCTGCAACACCGCCTCGCCGGCTGCGCGGTCCTGGCCTCCTGCAGCGTACTCACCCGCGAGCCATCCCTGATTACCTTTGCCGCACTCGGTCTGACGACGATGTGGGATCGTCTTCAGGGGCAACGAAAAACCGAAGATTTCCAATTCCTCTGGCTCCTGTTGCCCCTGATTATCTTTTTGGGCTGGCAAACCTATCTTACCAACCTGTGGGGCCACCCTCCGTTCCTCAGCGGACCGAGTCTCAACCCCTGGCCCTTAAAAGATTTTTTTATCCAGCTGGCCCGACATCCATATCTGACCAAACCATTTGAAGCTTCAGTTCTGATTCTTTACCTGGCCTGGCATCTCTGGCTCGCCCTGCAGGTCTTGATTTCCTGCTCAAAGCGCCTGCGAGACCACAACTCCGCACAGAGAAAAAACCTTGCGGCAATTCGCCTGGCCTGGACCTTCTGGACGCTTTTCGCCACCTGCCTGCCGCTGTGCATATGGGAAGACGATTGGGGTTTCACCCGCATTCTGGCGGAGTGGAGTCTGCTGGGCTGGCTCTGCCTGTTTACCGCCCGGCAAAAACCGCAAAAAAGTTTTATTCTTTTCACCCTGTTCCTGGCCTCGGGCTCGCTGCTACGCTTGTGGCTGAGACCATAGCCAACCGCAGAAGGCAGGCCGCCGCAAAAACACTCAACCAATCTCAAGAAACTCGTAACAACTCTTGAAAATCGCAAAAACGGGATGGAACAGCAGAAACAGCTCCGCACGCGAGGCGCCCTGAACCTAAGGGCATGAGGCGGACATAGAAGGACGCCGCCGTGACGCTCATCCGGCCTTGGGACCGGAAAAGGTTGAAGAAAAACGAGGCCGGTGGAGTGGTCATAAAGCCATTAAACTTCAATTCCACATAACAAAAAATGAGTAGAGACCATGAATAAACCTTCCGGAAACGAGACCATTTACCTGAAAGATTATCAGCCGCCGGCATTTACCGTTGTCGACCTCTCTCTGCACTTTTCCTTGGGGCGAAAACGGACCCTGGTCACCAGCAAGATGGAGCTGAAGCGCGCCCCCCAAACCCCGGCCAACCGACCTTTAGAGCTTGACGGCCGGCAGCTGGAGCTGCTCCGAATCGAACTAAATGGCCACCCGCTGACCGCAAACGCGTACACGATTACCCCCAGACAGCTGACCATCGCAACTCCGCCGGCTCATTTCACCCTGGAGATCGTTACCACCTTCAACCCGGAAAGCAATACCAGTCTCGAAGGTCTTTACGCTTCGAATGCCCTGCTCTGCACTCAATGCGAAGCCCACGGCTTCAGCCGCATCACCTATTTTCCAGACCGGCCCGACGTCCTGACTCGGTTTACCACCACCATTGAAGCCGACCGGGATGAATTTCCAGTCCTTTTAAGCAACGGCAACCTGATTGCCCAGGGAGAGCTTCCCGGGCGACGTCATTTTGCCGTCTGGCAGGACCCGTTTAAAAAGCCAGCCTACCTCTTTGCGTTGGTTGCAGGCCGCCTGACAACCGTGAAAGACAGCTTCACAACCAACACACAGCGACAGGTGGAAATTCATTTCCATGTTGAAGAACAAAACCGAGACAAATGCGCCCACGCCATCAAAGCCCTGAAAAAAGCCATGTCCTGGGATGAAAAAGAGTACGGTCTGGAATACGATCTCGACCTTTATCAGGTCGTTGCGGTTAATGATTTCAATTTCGGAGCGATGGAAAACAAGGGACTCAATATCTTTAATGCAAAATACATCCTCGCCCAACCGGAAAGCGCGACCGACAGTGATTACGAAGCGATTGAAAGCGTGATCGCGCACGAATATCTGCACAACTGGACCGGCAACCGTGTCACCTGCCGGGACTGGTTTCAATTAAGCCTGAAAGAGGGCCTGACGGTTTTTCGGGATCAGCAGTATGGAGCCTGGGCTTTCCCCGGCGGCGGCCGGCGCATCCGCGAGGTCCGCCGCCTGCGCAGTTTTCAGTTTCCCGAGGATGCCGGGCCGCTGGCCCATCCCGTCCAACCCAAGGAATATATTGAAATCAACAATTTTTACACGACGACCATCTATGAAAAAGGAGCGGAGCTCATCGGCATGCTGGCCACCCTCCTCGGTCGGGAAAAATTCAGGCGGGGCCTGCGCCTTTATCTTCAACGCCACGACGGCCAGGCCGCGACCATTGAGGATCTGTTGGCCGCCATGGCGGAGACCGGAGACCGTGACCTGCAACAATTTCGGCGCTGGTACGACCAAGCCGGAACCCCGACCCTGACTATTCGGCGCCGGTGGCTGCCGGCCGCAGCTGAACTGCAGCTCACCATTGAACAGCAGACCCCGGCAACTGCGGGACAAAGCGAAAAGCTACCGCTGCATCTGCCGCTGGCCATCGCCCTGCTTTTCCCGGATACTCCGACCAAGTCCTGCCCGGCATCCGCAGAGCGACAAAGGACTGCGGGTGACACCCTGATCCTCGAAATCAGAAAGCCAAAGGAGGTCTTTCATTTTCCGAATTGCCCACAGGAACCTCTCCTTTCCCTGCTGCGCGGATTTTCCGCCCCGGTAAAAATCATTGATGACTACAACGATCATGAGCTGGCGTTACTGACACTCTGCGACCAGGACCCTTTCAGCCGCTGGGAGGCAGCGCAAAAGCTGGCCATCAAGGCAATTCTCCTAAGAATCAATGGCGCCCAAGAACAGTACTCCGAGACCGAGCTGTTGTTCAGCCAAACCTTCGGCGCCCTGCTGGATCAGACCTGGCCCGACACGATGGCCGACTGCGTCGCCGAACTTTTGACCCTGCCGGATGAAATTCACCTTGCCGAACAACTGGCCGTCATCGACCCGCTACAGATCTGCCAGGCCCGGCAGCAGCTGAAAACCCGGCTGGCCCGCGACTGGGAAAAAGAGCTGCACAAACTTTACCATCTCCATCAGAGCCACGAACCATACCAACCGCTTCCCGAGGAAATGGCCCGACGGCGGCTGAAAAATCTTGCCCTTGACTACCTCGGCGCCCTGGGTGCCGAAACCGGAGGTGCCTGGGCCCTCTGCCGTGACCAGTTCAGCCGGGCCGACAACCTGACCGACAGACTCGCGGCCCTCAGCGGCCTGCTCGAAATGAGTCCACAGACCGAACCGGCCGAACTAAATCTGTTCTTTGAACAATGCCGCCCCGACCCCCTGCTCCTTGACCGCTGGTTTGCCCTGCAGGCCACCTGCCGGGTAACCACCCTGAACCGGATCATACAACTGCTCAAGCATCCTGATTTTAACCGCCACACCCCCAACCGGGTTCGAGCCCTGCTGGGCGGCTTCTGCGGTAATCAGACCGCCTTCCACCAGCAGGACGGTTCCGGTTATCGTCTACTGGCAACCGAGATCGCCACACTCGACCAGCTCAACCCGCAAGTGGCGGCCCGTCTGGCCGGCGCTTTCAGCCGCTGGCGCCGCTTTGCCGCCCCGTATGCGCAAAGGATGCACCTGGAACTGCAAAACCTTGCCCGCCAGCCTGAACTTTCCCGTGATTTGCGGGAAATAGTTTATAAAAGTTTAGCCGAGATGCCATGACTTCCCGCCCCTCAAATCAAGGCCAAGGAGGTCTCCGGCGCTATATTGATGAAGGAAAAAACTTTTGCGCCCCCCCGGAGAAGGTTTTCCCTGAAAACCGCGACCCGCATCAACCACGAACCAGCAAAAAAGGAATCCTTTCGGGTTCCTTTTTTGCTGGTTGGCCAGCGAACAACCGCATACAAAGCCCACAAATTACCGTCGCAAAGCCTCAAGTACAACCCGGGCTTCATTTCCGGCGCTAAAAGGTTCTCCGGCCAGCGCCTTTTCCAAGCTGACAATTGCGGCTTCGCGATGACCGAGAGCCTTTTGAATCATGCCCAGATGATAAAGGGCTTCAGGAACCTCCTTGATTTTTTCCTCAACCCCACCCAGTAAAGCCAGCGCCTTTTCATAATCACCCGCACGGAAATAAACCCAGGCTGCCGTATCCATGAGTACCGGTTCGGAGCGATTGTTTTCAAGATAGGGCTCCAGCAGTTTCTGCGCTCGGGCTATATTCTGCACTTCAGGCTGATACTCGGCAAAATAGTAGGCCAAATTATTGGCTGCCACCAGGGAGCGGGGATTTTTTTCGAGAACCTCTTCATAGATCACCGCCGCCTTGGCAAAGCTTCCGGTCTGTTCATAAAGATTGGCGAGGAGTAAGCCATAAATCTGATTTTCCGGATCTTTTTCGCGCAGTTCGAGGCCGTGATTCAAAGCCTCCTGGGGCGATCCCTGCAACAACTCCAACCGCACCAGGGTAAAAAGCGCGGCACGGTTATCCGGATCACGGGAAAGCACCCGGAGCAGGGCTGTGCGGGCCGGCGGAAAGTCCCGCATCGCCACCTGAACCTGAGCGAGAAGAACATTATAACGTGGATTTTCCGCGTCTTGGGCAAGATAGCGCCGGCAAAGCTCGAGCGCGTCGGCTGAGCGCCCGCGGCGCACCAGTAAACTGGCCGTCATCTCCAGCAACTCGTCATTTTCAGGATTTTGTTGCAAAGCCTTTTCCACCACGCCCAGGGCCTGCGCAAACTTACCTTCCTGCTGATAGAGACGGGACAGCAGAATTCCGACCGGAGCCAGCTTGCTGTCGCGTTCAAAAGCATTCTGCAACAATTCCAGGGCCAGTTTGGGCTCGTCATTGCCGAGATGGGCCTTGGCCAGACTGAACATCACCGGTACATTCTGCGGCAGTTCCTTGAGCACCGAGCGATATTCGACAATCGCCCCGTCGAAATCCCGCCGCTGCATCAAGAGATCACCTTTAAGAATCCGGGCGCCCAAATCATTGCCGTTTTCGCCCAGAATTTCATCCGCCAGCTTCAGGGCCGTATCAAACTCCTGCTCCTGAACCGCAATCTGAGCCAGCATCAGCTTGGCCTGAAGAAAGAGAGGCCCCGTTTTCATCCGTTCGAGATATGCCCCGAGCAACTGACGCGCCTCGTCGACCTGCTGCCGACCGAGCCGATATTTTGCCATCATCTCAGTCAAGACCAGGGATTCCGGCAAGTCATTAAGTCCTTGACGTAAAATTTCGAGAGATTTTTCCTCATGCCCCTGGTCCGCCAGAAAACGCACCAGCAGAACCCGAAAGCGTTCTTCTTTCGGATTTTCCGCGGACAGGCTTCGCAAAAGGGCTTCTGCCTCAACCTGGCGCTGATGCCGCAGATAAAACCGCACCAACAACAAACGAGCTTCCGCCTGATGTTCCGGTTCCTGTTGCCCGATCAGTTCCTGCAACTGAATTTGCGCTTCGTCCAGCTTATTCTGACGCTCCAGAACCGAGGCCAGCAACAGCCGTCCGGCGCGATGTCCCGGATCCACGCCAAGCAACTCCTCGAGATAAGCCTGAGCCTTGACGGAATCATCATTTTTCAAACTGAGGTTGGCCAGCATAATATAAAGGTCCGCTTCCTGCGAGCCTGCGGCTTTCAATTTTTCCAACACAAAAACGGCTTCCTTCTCCTTACCCAGGGCGGCCAGACTGGCTCCGCGCAACAGCTGAGCTTCCGCGTGTTCCGGACTGGCGGTCAGAAGTTTGTCGGCCCGGGCCAGGGCCTGTTCATGCTCCCCTCCCATCAGCAACAAACGCCCAACCATAACCTCGGCCGCCGTCAGAGCGTCATTGAGTTCCAGAGCCTTGTTGAAATAACCGTAGGCTTTCTTATAATCATTTTGTTTAAAGGAGCACATGCCCAGCAGATAGTAGCCCTGAGCGAACTTCGGATCCGTCTGAATCGCGTTTTTAATCTCCAGGGTCGCTTTGACATAATCTCCCTGTTCATAAAAAGCCGCTCCCTTGTCATAAAACTTGTCCCGTTTAGCCTGCGGTCCATCACCACAGCCCAACAGAATCAAAGCCAGTCCCAGCACAGCTAACAATTTCATTCCGCGCAGCATAGCCACCTCCTCATTTAATCAAGTCACGCTCAACCAAATTCCTTTAAATCACAAAACCAACCTTCTCCAAGGATGTCGGAGGTAACCGCGACAAGGCAACCGCCGGAGAACCGTACCTCGACCCGAGGTCTCAGTTTTCAGAAGTGGATGTCTGCCACCGGAAGCTTTCGCAAATTTTTTTCACGAAAACCCTCAGCGGTCGGCTCCGGGCAAAAACTGATCAAGCAAAGGCAGCGCCTCGGCCATAAACTGCCGAAGCCTGAAATCGGCCCGGTCCGCCTCCTCAAACTCAGCCAACGGAGTGATCAGGCGCACCAGGGCGCCATCCGTGCGCTGTTTGGTCAGAGAATCCCAGAAAACATAAATTTTCAACTGGTAAGCATTCGTCAGATTACGCCCTCGCTGCGGGAACCAGTAATAAACCAGCTGACGCACGCCGTTTTTCACCATAAAAACCCGGTTCACCGAAATCGGCCCGTAACCATCTATCTCCAGTTCGGTCTCAACCACATTCTGAAAAACCCAGCCGCCGCCGGTCAAGCATGAAGCCGGAGAATGAATCGACTCCCCCTTGCGCTGACTTTCATAGTAGGCCGTATAAAAATTTATTTTCTGCCCCTTGTCGTTTTCATAATCGATAATAAAATAATCGCTCAGATCCAGGGCATCGACAAAAATCTGCTCCATGACCTGAAACTCTCCCCGCCAGGGACCGAGGTTCAAGGGAAACTGCGCCAGAGGTTTAATCACCGGAACCTTTTCGCGAAACTCAATCCCGCGTGACAGCCCCCAGGTCAACAACAATAACAGCGCGGCCAGCGCCAAAGCTATCTTTTGCCGCCCCGGAGGTGTTTTCAGGAAAAGACTCCCGCCACGCTGCAAGCCCGAGATCTCTTTGCCAGGCGAAATTTTCCGGCGTCCGGGAAGGCTTAGCAGCCACATTTCCAGAAGCAGCATCGCCAGCGTCACCATAAAAATCAGCCAACCGGAAAAATCATGAAAGAAACCCTCCGCCACTTGGGAACCGAAAGGCTCATAGAGAAGCCCGGTAGCCGCGATCCTGGCACTATTGGTCAGGACAATCAAGGGCAGGGTCGAGAGCACAAGAAGCCCCCGTTTCCAGAATGGCGCCCGAAAAAACCAGGCCAGAAGTAAGCCGAGAATGACTATCGGAAAAAGATAGCGCAACCCACTGCAGGCATCCACCACCTGCAGCTGAGTAAACCCAAGATCAATAACATTACCTTCGCGGTAAGCCGATATGCCGGCCCACTGCATGATCTCGACTCCGAGCTGTGAAGAGAGCAGCTTCAGTTTCAGAGACAGGCGGTCATGCAGGAAACTGGGCAGAGGAAACATTGCCGGAATCATCAGCAACGGAAATAAAATCTGCCGGAAACGAGCGCCACCGGCATGAATCCAGACCAAACCCAACAAAACCAGCCAGGCTCCTAAATAAAGCGTCAGATACTCTCCCCCAAGCTCCCCCATCCAGAAAAAGGCGATCCCCGTCAACAGCAGCCCGAAACCACAAACGGAGACCTCTGCTGGAAAACGCCGCCAGGCCTCCCTTTTTTCCCAGATCATGTAAGCGATAACCAAGGGAACAAGATAACAGTAGCTGTAATCTTCACT
>DSCM01000032.1 GCA_011049115.1 Pseudomonadota bacterium | reverse complement strand
GCTAAACATGGAAGCCTATTTTCCATGTTTGCCAAGTTTAATATTTTCCACTTATTAAGATATCGCGAGGCAACTATGGAAAATTCCCGCCAGTTTCATCCCAATCCAGATTTTAAATTAATGGATCAAGTTCGTGAAACGTTCCGATATTTTCATTATTCTTATCGCACGGAGCAATCATACTGTCAATGGATTGTTCGTTACATTCGCTATTGCGGTGGCAATACTCATCCGGCCAAGTTGGGTGCACCTGATATCGAACGTTTTCTTTCACATCTTGCGCTTGAAGGTAAGGTCGCGGCAGCGACTCAGAAGCAAGCGCTCAATGCGCTTATTTTTCTGTATCATAAAGTGCTTAATATCCATGTTGATGACAAAATTGCTCCGGTGCGCTCAAAAAAAGCCAAGCGCTTGCCAACGGTACTAACGAAAGAGGAAGTCGTCAGTCTGTTGGGAGCGATGCAAGGGACGCACGCCCTTATGGCAAAACTTCTCTATGGTTCAGGATTGCGCCTGATGGAATGCGTGCGTTTGCGTATTAAAGACGTCGATTTTGGCCAGCACCATATTTATATCTGTGATGGCAAAGGGGGGAAGGATCGAATAAGTCTGCTGCCCATGGATCTTGCTGTCGAGCTGAATAGCCACATAGAACGCGTTAAGATGTTGCATAAGCAGGATGTTGACGAAGGTTTCGGTTCAGTGTATCTGCCTAATGCGCTGGAAAGGAAATACCCCAATGCCGCCACAGAGCTGGGCTGGCAATATGTTTTCCCAGCGCGTGCGCGTTCTGTCGATCCCCGTTCTGGTGAGGTTCGCCGTCATCATGTAATGGAGTCGGGGTTACAAAAGGCGGTTAAAACCGCGCTGCACAAGGCGGGTATCACCAAGCAGGCTAGTTGTCATACCTTGCGCCACAGCTTCGCTACTCATCTACTGGAAAACGGCGTCAATATTCGCGTGGTGCAAGAGTTGATGGGCCACAGCGATGTGAAAACTACGGAAATATATACCCATGTTATGCAGAAAGATCTTAGTGCGACCATGAGTCCGCTTGATTGTCTAAGGATGTCATGAGCGCTGCTTGATCGCTGCAGGCAATTAATGCTTCCTGTGTTAGTTTTGACTCCAATTCTGATAGGAGCACTTATGAATCGCTGGTTGAGACGATCACTTATAACGGTCGCTGTTGTTGTCGATGCTGATTGTGGAGTTATTGTCAAATCTGGTGTTTGAGAAAAATCCCATCAAGCGACGTGCCTGTTGATTTCGCCCTCAGCTAATGGGTCTGTGCGTTCTCCATCCTTGAATTGAACTCCCCGGATAACATCTGCCAGGAGCTTGAATCCTCGAAGCTTGCGCCACTTTTTCTGTGCACTCTGCCCCAGTTTGTACACCATGGACATGATTGTTTGCCGAGAACCGCAACCTCTGGTTTTTGATGTTCTTAACCGCACTGTGGCAAAGGTCGATTCGATCGGGTTGCTGGTGCGGATATGTTGCCAATGCACCGCCGGAAAATCATAGAAGGCGAGCATCTGCTCTTTATCTTTTTCCAAGCACTGTGAGGTGGTAAGAAAAGAGTGGACACTTTTCTAAGCCCGGGTTAGTACCCTGGGTTGGGAGGTGTGACATGGCAAAGCGAAAGCAATATACACAGGAGTTTAAAGATTCAGCAGTGAAATTGGTAGTGGAACAGGGATATACCATAGCGGAAGCAGCCCGAAATCTAGGCATCAATCCAACACAATTACGGCGTTGGAAGAACACTGAAGAGGAAAACGGTAAGCCAGATGAAACCGGAATGACTACCATCGACCTGAAGGCGGAATTGGCCCGGCTCAAAAAAGAGAGTAACTATTCACCAAAAAAGTTGAAAAAGTTCTTGACAGCGTTTTTTTGAAAAATTGTTAAAGTCATCCGCCTGCCAGCAAGGTGTTTATTTTAAGCTCCTGACAATCGCAGAAGCGTTTTCTTGTGCCGATAACTTGCTCTAACTCACTTGGCCGCGGTTCCGAAATAATAACGTAACACAGGCGAGTTTCGGGACAAAAATTCCTCTCTGAAAACCTATGTTAAGATGCTTCATCTTCAACGTGGGTGACCAGAATGACGATTAACAACATTGATGTCGATGCGACCATCAAGCAAGTCAGGAATCAGCTTGCAAAAGAGACGGATCTGTCCCCGGCGATCAGATCAAGTCTTGAGGTGCTGCTGCTTCTGGTGACGTTGCTGGCGAACCGGTTCGGTCTCAACAGTAAAAACAGCAGCACGCCGCCATCGGCCGACCCGAACCGCCAGAAGGCGTCCCGTGCCAAAGCTGAACGCAAACCGGGAGGCCAACCAGGACGTCGTGGCACGACACTGCAGCCGGTCGCTGATCCCGATGAAATCGAGCTTCTCCCGATCGACAGAAGGACCTTGCCGCCGGGCAACTATCGAGACGCCGGTTACGAATCCCGACAGGTTGTCGATCTGGACATCTCACGTGTGGTCACGGAATACCGCGCTCAAGTGCTTCAGGACGAGCGGGGCAATCGTCATGTGGCACCCTTCCCCGAAGGGGTCACCAGACCGGTGCAATATGGCCTCGGGGTCAAGGTCAACGCGGTCTACATGTCCCAATTTCAGTTGATCCCCTATAACCGCATTGGAGATCATTTCTGGGAGCAGATGCAGATTCCGGTCAGCACGGGTTCAATCTACAATTTCAACCAGGAGGCCTATGCGCGTCTGGAGCCCTTTGACCACTGGGTGAGGCAGCAGCTCGCTGCTTCACACCTGATGCACGCTGACGAGACCGGTATCAACGTCGGCGGCAAGCGCAACTGGCTGCACAATGCCTCCACGACGGAATTCACGTTTTTCTCGCCGCACGCCAAGCGCGGTGGTGAGGCGCTGGATGAAATCGGCATTCTCCCGGCCTTTGGGGGCATCCTGTGTCATGATCACTGGAAACCTTATTATCGCTATGGCTGCTCCCATGCGTTGTGCAACGCGCACCATCTCAGGGAGCTGGAGCGGGCCTTTGAGCAGGACAAACAACAGTGGGCGCAAAAGATGGTGCTTCTGCTCAAGGTGATCAACACCGCCACCCTAGATGCCGGCGGTCATCTCGATGACTTCGAGGCCGGCATCTACCGAAAACGCTACCGAGCTCTGCTCGAAGAGGCCGACAGGGAATGTCCCGCCCCCGATGAAAGTCAGAGAACGGGACGCCGGGGACGACTCCCTCGCTCCAAAGCCCGCAATCTTCTGGAGCGATTACGAAACTTTGAGGGCGATGTGTTGCGATTCATGGTCGAAAACGAGGTGCCTTTCTCCAACAACCAGGCAGAAAATGACCTCCGAATGACCAAGGTTCAGCAGAAGATTTCGGGGTGCTTCCGCTCTTGGGAGGGAGCAAAAATGTTCTGCCGAATTCGCAGCTACTTGTCGACCTGTCGCAAGCAGGGCGTCAGTGCCTCCGAAGCGTTGCGGCTGTTGTTTGAGGGGAAATTCCCTCGTTTCATGCAGGCTGAATAATTGGTCACTTAACCTCTGCTCCCCTATCGGAGAGGGTGGGGTGCTGAATAGTTACGATTTTTTTTGTAAAAGAGAGGGACGCTCTTAAATAACTAACCATCCCCGCTCTTCAACAAACAAACGCTACCGACCAGCGTGATAGCCGATGCGGTGGCGTTTGCTATTCAGAAAAAATTACCCATCATTCGTTAGTATCCCCCAAAAATATGACCCTCTCTGTTACCCTGCCCACAGGTCATTGTCAACTTTTTTTAATACGTTCAAAAAAGCAAAGAGGTGCCGAAGAGCGAGCGAACACAGAAGTTTGCCCCTTCTCAAAAAAATTGCATGCCGTCAATGAAATAGAACTTTTGCCTCCTCCGCAGAATTTGTGGGTAGGCAGTTGAAAATTTAAAGCATTGTTTCCCCCAGTGGGATTAGGATGGATTTGCGAGAATCAATCCATTCCACGAAAGAGAAACAATGCTCATAAAGACTCTACTCAACAAAGTCGAACGATTCAAGTCGTTCGTTTATGGCTCTGCCCGCGTGATGCTGATTGGCGGGACGGAAGCCCTGGTCATTGATATTGAACCGCGCCGTAACAGTCGGCCGATTTGCCCTAAATACTTCCACAGATTCTGCTGACGAGCCTCATAAAATTGACTTTTAGTCAATTAATTCAGTTGTTTAATTGTTTTTAAGTGGGCTCTACATAAAGCCAGGAAGAGATCGGAAAACACAAAGAATTGTTCTATCTATTGCGCGCGATTTGCAATGGCCAAGCCGAAGACCCAACCGCGAGAAAATCAGGGCATGTAAAGCATTTTGTGTAAACGGCCCGGGTTTGGGTTGTCAGTAAACCGGCAACCGGCCTTCAAATATGATTGAGAATTAGTTCAGGGCCGCCTTCCAGTCCCTGATCGGCATCGTCCATTTTTTTGCAATATTATGCAATGCCAGGTAGAGCCGTTTGAACATAGCGGCGTCATTGTAAAATGATCCTCGGTTTTTAGTTTCTTTGTGCTTTCCGTGAATGCCGTTTTTCAGTCGAACAGGGTTATGAAGGCTTTTATCCCGAAACGGGAATTAAAAAAAAGTTCCATTTTTAAAGGAAATCACCAACCCCAGACCGGCAACCAGCAAAAACCAGACAACCATCAAGCCCAAGGTCATTTGGCCAAATTTTTCCAGATTCATAAATCACTCCACCATCTATTTTCATGATTTTATTAAAGTGCCACGCCCCAGTTTAAAAACCACAGCAAGAGGATAGGCAATCACCACGAGCCCCATTACAAAGGTCCCTAAAAAAAGAACCGTACTGCCCCAATCAATACTGGTTGGATAATCATAGATTGAGTATTCAAATACTTGAAGGTAGGCCATCCGCAGAACCTCTCGCGCCGAACCCATGCCTAAAACCGCGACCAGGGAAAATAAGGCCAGCGGCAAAGCGTAACGCTCCGGCGCAACTTCCGCTTTCATAAGCCCGACCAGCAGACCGACACCAAGCAAGGCCCCGCCCCAAAGAAACGGGTTTGTCATGAACTGTAGTTCAGCCGGCAGGGCCAACAGCCACCAGAAACCAACCAACACTTGGACCATGGTGGCAACCTTGGCCAGCTTCGCGCCGGATTGAGCGACCCAATCCAGATATTTGCCGTCGACATCCGTCCTGGGACGAAAATACCAGGCGTAAAGCATCATAAAAATACCGATATTAATAAAAGCCGGAACTATAAAATGACTAAAACGTCCCGCTTCAAAACGGTAAAGCCCGCTTCCAGTGGTGGCCAGACCGCCATTCGCCGTATACCAGAGAAGCCATTGATCCGGAACCAACGCTTGCAACGACAAAGCGCTGAGAATGAACCCGGCAACCAGCAAAAAAAACAAGGCCAGAATCCCGCAACCACCAAAACCCTGTCCAGGTTGCCGGCGCTTCAGATAAAAAACGTAGGCTGAAAGAAAACCCAGAACAACCAGCAGCAAAAAGGCCATGGCCCACCATGCCGACAAGGTATTGGATACATACCAGAAAGGATCATAGATAACCTGAACGAAAAGCAGCGGGGCAACCCCCAGAACCATGGCAAGGGAAATATTAACCGTACTGGCACGAGCCAGAGCGCGGGAAAGACGAAGATTGAAGTCACCACCTTTGTAATGGTTATATACAGCCAGTGCCAGGCCGCCGATGACCAGATTGACAAAAATAATATGCAGGGCAAAGGTTAAAACCAGTAAAAGCTGAAACACCCAGGGGAAAAAAGGTACCCCGAAAGGATCACGCATGGCGGTTAGTGCTGAATTGATATCCACTATCACAACTCCTTATATTTCTTAATAATAAGAGTAAACCTTTTCAATCGCCGGTAATAACCCACGCCGCCGTAGCGGGGTTTGCGTTCCTGAAAACGAGATTCGACATATATGCCGCCGCCGCCCGACGTTCAACTTCATTGCCGGCAAAAGCCGGCATATATGGATAATCTTCACCGATAGTTGCCAAAAATTCAGTCAGTTCAGCCGCCGACCCGCCACCCATCTGCTCGATCAGATCCGGCAAAGAACTGCGGCCGCCGACCTCCATAGTATGACAGATAACACAATTGACCTTGGTCAGCAGCATGCCGACCTGTAAATAATTTTCCGAATTAATTTGCCGCCAGGCCTGGGGCACGAAATAATAATGAGGTAACAGACCCTCCTTCTGAAAAACTCCCAGTTCGGATTTGATACCTTTGGCCTCCAGATCATGGGCTACGATCTGGTTACTGTACATATAACCGGGCATCAGATAGGGACGCCTGGTCAGTTCACGAACACTTTCTCCCCCTCCGATTCCGACAAAAAGCAGAACGACCATGGCAATCGCCACCACCGGACGCACCAGAACCTCACGCCCGACGGCCAGAAGCAGAAAATAAATCGCAACCAGCGCCCCGACCAACAAAGAAAGCTTGAACATCATACCGACATAAGGGAAAATGGCAATAATTTCATGGGCACGGGCAGGCAGTTTAAAATAGTACCAGAGAGCGAAACCGGCCCCCAGAACCAAGCCCGACAGCCCCCAGCGACCGGAGGTTTTGACAACATATGTTTTAGTTGCGCCGGGTTTCATGAAGCCGGCCATAAGCGCCGCGAACATTCCGGAAATTGCAAACATCATCATGGTCCGGTAAAACAATTGCGGCCAATAGGTCGGATTAAAAAAACCATCAAAAAAACCACCGCTTTCAAGCCATCTTCCGGGGGTCATCATGAAAGCCAGGATACCAGTGATAATCACCATACTGATCCAGGCCGCCAAGGCATAAATCAAACCAATCCGCAGATGGGTTTGCGGAGCTATTTTCCCAAAAGTGTAATAATATGTATAAATTGCAACGATCTCAATGATAAAAAAAACCCACTCCGTCGCCCATCCCCAAACGTAATTATGAATCAGGCCGGAGATCGCCCGCGGGCTGATGATCGTGCTGGCAAACCAGATTCCCACCCCACTTACCGAGCCGAGAACAAAACAGAAAATCAGCACCAGCAAGGCAAACCGCTTCAGATAATCAAGCAGTTCCTGATTGTTATCGGCATGGCCACGACGCTCAAGAAAGTAAACCATCCAGAAACCTCCGGTAGCCAGATGGCAGGGCAGGATATGAAAGGTCGCAATCAGAGCGATAATCATTCCTCCCCCAATGCCAGGGAATTCAAAAATCGGGTACATAAAATCAATCTCCTAAAAAAACCTAATTCCGACAACAAAAACCGACCCAACACAATTGGAGAATCCATAACAAAGAAAATTATCTTTGTCAAGTTTAACAGAAAAAAAACATCTACGATCTACAAAAAAAACTACGCTACCCCAAACCAACTCAGGCCAGCGTCAATTTTATAAAATGGCCTGCAACAAGACAAAACCTCCTTGATTCTTCCTGCCTCAAAAAAGCTTATCACAGGTTGTCAGCTGCCCAACAGAACGGGGTCCACCGTACCATACCCTGACCACCAACAAGACTGGAGCCGACCGAAGACATTACTCTTGACAGTCTGGTGCGGTGATGCTAGTCACCCCAAAACCCAGACAGAGATCGTTAATCCAGAAAAATTAAATGAGCCTGCCCCAAATCGCAATTACCGGCATAGGCGCCTTATGCGCCAGTGGGCTGGATTTAAACAGTGCCTGCGCCGCCCTGTTTAAAGAACGCCGTCTCCCGACGACAGCTCGCCGCTTCCAACTCGAACAACCCCGGATTTTCCCAGTGTTTGAGCTGGCACCCGGCGAATTTGATGATGAACTTCCGGAACACCCCTGGTCTCGTACCACACGGCTGGCACTGGCCGCCGCTCAGGCCGCCCTGCATGATGCCGGTCTTTCACAACCGGACCAACTCTCTCGATTCCGGGTCGGCGTTTGCATCGGCACAACCGTTGGAGCATCTCTGAACAACGAGGATTTCTACCGGTCTTTCAAGGCCGGGCAAGAACCTGACCCTGAACCCGTCAAACGCTTCCTGCGCGGTAATCCCGCCGAAGTCCTGGCCCGCAGCTTCAGGCTTCAGGGTCCGTACTTGACTATCGTCAATGCCTGTTCTTCGGGCAGCGACGCCTTGGCCATCGGGGCTTCCTGGCTCAAGTCAAGTCCGGGATCTGCGATCTGGTTTTAGCCGGCGGCAGCGACGAACTTAGTCGAATTACCTGTAACGGTTTTATTTCCTTAAAAATAAGTGATCACGCCCCCTGCCGCCCCTTTGATCGTCACCGTAACGGCCTTAATCTGGGGGAAGGCTCCGCCGTTATGCTCCTGGAATCCGTTCGCAAAAATAATTCACGCCCCAAGACTTCTCCCGCACGGGCCTACTTGGCAGGGTACGGCAGTGCCTGCGATGCCTGGCATTTGACCGCCCCCCATCCGGAAGGCAGAGGGCTACGCCAGGCATTACAAATAGCCCTGGACGATGCCGGAGTTGAGGCTTCCGCGATTGCTTTTATCAACGCCCACGGCACCGGCACCCCCACCAACGACCTGATCGAAGGCAGAGTTCTTGGAGAACTTTTCCCCCGAACACCTTTTTTTTCAACGAAAGGCCATACCGGACACACCTTGGGGGCCGCCGGAGCTCTGGAAGCCGCCTTCACGGTAGCCATGCTGGAAAACCAACAGATTCCCGCCAGTGCTGGTTTTCACGAGCCAGACCCTGAGATCGGGCATCAACCGACGACCATCTCTCAAAACATCAACGGCACTCTGGCTATCAGCCAGTCACTGGCTTTTGTGGGCAACAATACAGCCCTACTCTTTCGTCGCGGGGATCTGTAAACCTTGAAGCCAATGGCAATTAATGCAATCGGTCCGGTCGGCGCTTTTGGCAGCGGATATGAACAATGGCGAACAAGTCTGCTGCACCCCACCACAACGGCTCAGCAAGCCAATTTTCGAAACCTGGCCATCCCAGACTCCGGCTTTCCGGCATGCAGAGTCACGACCGAAGACCTGAACCGTTTTATCAGCCGCAAAGAAATCCGGCGGCTTGATCATTTTTCCCGTCTGGCTCTGCTTGGCGCCTGCCTGGCTTCTTCCGTTCACGATCAAATTCCGGGCGGCCGCCGCTGTGGCTTGATCCTCGCTACAGCTTATGGCGCCACCGCCACCACCTTTTCGTTTCTTGACACTATGATTAACGATGGTGATGCTATGGCATCTCCCACCCTTTTCTCAAATTCGGTACACAACGCCGCCGCCGCCCATATTGCCCGCCACCTGAAAATAAGCGGGCCGAATCTGAGCTTGAGCCAACCCAGCCCTCTGCTCTTACCAATGGCCTTGCAGTGCGCGGCAAACTGGTTGGAGGAAGGCCGTGTCGATCAGGTTCTCTGTGGCGTGGTTGATGAATACTGCGAGGTTTACGGCTACTGCTGGCAATGTCTGCAGAAAACCAATTGCGGCTTTACGACGGCACCCGGCAGGGTTGCGCCGTCTTTGAGCCTTGGGGAAGGCAGCCTGTTCCTGCTTCTGAGCCGACCAGAAAAAACCACGGCCCGTTTCGGTTTCCTCGAAAAAATTGCAATGAATCCCAAGTCAATACCTGATGATATCATGCTGGTCGGCACCAGAATAAGCCGCGGTCTTCCTGATCAGGAAGGTCCACCTCTCCACCGCCTCATCGATCTCAACCTCGGCGCCCTCTGCGGCGACTTCCCCGCTATCGATGCTTTTGCTCTGGCGGCAACCGCCACCATTCTCGCCGAGAACACCCTTCCAGACAAGCTGGAAACAGGCTTTAAAACTTCTGCCGGGAATCCCCCGGGGTTGATTGGGTGTTGGCAACCCTGGGAACACGATCCGCGAAAACAATTGACAGGAAACCTTTATTGGGTTACGAACCGACCTGAATAAACCATTTATGGTTCAAGAAACAAACCAGGATTCTAGGATTATCATTAAACACACCCCGAAAAGAGGCATAGAAAGTCTTTTAGTGCATCAGAAACGCAGCAAATCAATCATGATCGGCGGCGGAGCCCGCAGCGGCAAGAGTAGCTTCGCCCAAAACCTTGCGGAAAGCTTACCGGGGCGGCGTGCCTACCTAGCTACCGCCGAGGCAAAAGATCAGGAAATGGAATTTCGCATTGCCCGACACCAGGCCATGCGGGGGAAAGCCTGGGCCGCCACCATTGAAGAACCACTTGAGCTGGGCCCCTGCCTTGAACGGCTAAGAAAAGACTACGATATTATTATGGTAGACTGTATTACCCTTTGGCTCGCCAATCACATGGCTCAAGACGAAGATGATTCGCAAATCCTTACGGCCACTGACGAAATTGCCCTGACCCTAAAGGACCCCGGAGGCACCATTATTGTGGTAACCAATGAAGTCGGCCTCGGACTGGTGCCCGAGTTTCCTCTGGGACGCCGTTTTCGTGACCTCGCCGGCCTCGTTAACCAACGGCTGGCCCAAGCCTGCATGGAGGTTTATTTCACCCTCTGGGGACTGCCGCAGAAACTTAAATAATTTAATTTCGACACTTTGGCCACGCTTCAACAGGTTTTTTCAATTGACTCCCATCATTACTCAGATTCGTCTTGCCCTCTCTTTTCTCACGGCTCTGCCGGCAGGCACCTTCAGCGCCGAAGTTTCTCCGGAAACCATGGGACGCAGCCAGAGCTGGTTCCCCTTGGTCGGTTTGATAATCGGCTTACTCCTGTTGACGCTGACCCTGTTCTGCCGATGCTTTTTCGCCACCCAGATCTGCGCCGCCTGTGTTTTACTGGTTCATTTTCTGCTTACCGGTGGTTTTCATCTGGATGGTCTCGCTGATACCACCGACGGTATGATGAGCGGGCGGCAAGAAAAGGAAAAAATTTTTTCCATCATGAAAGACAGCTATCTGGGCAGCATGGGAGCGGCTTCACTAATCTTGCTCCTGCTGCTGAAATTCAGCGCCATAACCGTGATTATCGATAAGCTCCCGGCAGCTTTAGCAATATTTCCCGTCTGTGGCCGCTATGCCATCGTTCAACTGACCTTCACCTCAGCTTACGCTCGAGCCGAAGGCGGACTGGGAGCGATGTTCACCAACTTTTGCGGACAGCGTGAATGGTTGACCGCCGGCGTTATTTCGCTGAGCTGTGCTCTTCTCGGAAGCGGCTTCAAAGGGTTGATCTGCTTGTTGATGACTGCCGCTTACACCTATTTAATCGCCGAAGTCTGTCGGCGACGATTAGGTGGGATTACCGGAGATATTCTTGGTTTTGCCTGCGAAAGCAGCGAGGCGCTGGTTTTGATTATTCTGGCCGCAGGTTTTCGGTAAAAAGCAAAGAGCTGCGACTCCGGCAAAAGCTAAAATAAAGCCAACAGTTCATTATCCTTAAAACAAATACCGCTGATCAATGAACGAAAATTTAACAACCGTCTATCTGCTGCGTCACGGCCAAACCGTCAATACAACTGACGGAGTCTTTCGTTATAACGGACATATTGACATTGACATAACCTCCGAGGCTCTGCAGCAAATGAAAAAGCGAGGCGAGGAGCTGTCGCGCTGTGCGGTCAAGGCGGTTTACGCCAGTGACCTGTGCCGGTGCCGGCGGGGCGGCGAGATTATCGCCGAGATCGTCGGCTGCCCGCTGTACCTGAAAAAGAATCTACGTGAATTCAAAATGGGTGACTGGGAAGGTCTGACCTCGGCAGAGGTAGAGAAAAAATTTCCCGACCAACTGAAAGCGAAATTCACGGATTTTTTTAATTACCGAATTCCCGGCAGCGAGACCATCAGAGAGGTGGAGGCAAGGGTCTTCCCCGAATTTGATCAGCTGGTCAAACAACATCGCTCAGAAGCCATCGCCGTCATTGCCCATGGAGGAATCAACCTATTACTTCTGACCCGAGCGCTGGGACTCTCAAGTCAAAGCATCTTTTCATTTGCTCAGGATTTCGGCTGTATCAATCAGCTCCAGATCGGATCCGACTTTACCAGGGTCATCATGCTTAATAGTTCCGGACTGCATTAAATTACCCAAAAACAAACAACTATGCCGACACGATTTCCCCCGAAACAGATTCACGTCAGCAATTGGCTTCTGTCGGGCGCCGTATTTGTCTTTTTGCTTATTTTAACCGGCTGCGGTCTGAAGCACTCTGCCCCGAGCGACTCGAATAAAGGTTTAATACGTCAATTCAGACTTGGCTTTTATGAAGAAGGCATTGCCTCCTGGTACGGTCATCCGTTTCACGGTTGTCCGACAGCCAGCGGTGAAATTTATAATATGCATGCCTTGACCGCAGCCCATAAAGAACTTCCTCTGGGAAGCCGGATACTGGTTAGGAACCTGGAAAATCAACATCAAGTGGAAGTGCTGATCAATGACCGGGGTCCTTTTATAAAAAACCGAATTCTTGATCTTTCACTGGCCGCAGCCCGGCAGCTTGACTTAGAAAAAAACGGCACCGCCCAAGTCCGCATCAGTGTTCTTGAGCTGCCGGCCAGCATTTCCTCATCGTCGGAAAAACCTTATGCCCTCCAGTTTGGCGCTTTTAAAAACCGGGATCATGCGTTGGCGCTGCGCAATCAAATCGCGACCCTGAATCCGGCGGTCTTTCTGGAAGAGTTCAGAATTGATAAAGAAATCCTTTATCGTGTCAGACTGGGCTGGTTTTCAAGTCGAGATCTTGCCTACCGGGAAGCCACAAGGCTGGGTTTTTCCGAAGCACAGATCTTTCGCCGTTAAACTTAAAACTTTACCGGAGTAACTCCCTGCCATGTCAAGCACCAACCAGGCCTCCCTGATTCGAGTTTACGAACCCGATCCAAGCCGTGATTTTCTGTTTCAGAGTATTAAAAAACCTCCTTTTTTCTGCTGCACGATTGCCTCTACGGATACCGCCCTGATACCCGGTGTCTCGGCCGCCGGCGCCAGTCCGGAACTTATTCCCTTTACGGCCGCGGCTGACGTTGAAGCCATTATTCACGGCCGGGCTCTCTGCCTTGATAAAATTCCTGAAAACCCCATCGGTCCCCCTTCTCCGGTTATTATTACCATGGCTGCCTTACAGCAGCTACAGGCCCCTTTCCTGATTATCGATGCCGGCAACCAGGTCACGCCCCGGGTACCGGTGCTGGTTGCCGGTCGCTGCCCGGGGCGCAGCTTAAATGACGACGAGGCCGTCGCCATGACCACAGATCTTTTTCAGCAAGGAATCATTATAGGCCGCCAGCTCGCCTTCTCCGGCCACACCCTGATTCTCGGTGAAAGTGTTCCCGGCGGAACCACCACAGCCATGGCCTTGATGGAAGCCCTGGGACTAAAGGCCTTAGGCAAAATCAGCGGTAGCATGCCTGGCAATAACCAGTCTCTGAAACAGGAACTGGTTACCAAGGCTATGGCCAGAAAAAATATTCAGCCCGGAGCTTGCGCCAAAGATCCTTTTCGGGCTGTCCAGTTACTTGGTGACCCGATGCAGCTGGTGCAAGCCGGAATCGCGATGAGCGCCAGTCGCCATACCATGGTGATTCTCGGCGGCGGCACCCAGATGATTGCCGTAGCCGCCCTCATTGGAAGCCTGCTCAAATATTGCTCCATTAATTCAGACCCTCTGCAGGGACTTGACGCAGTCTGCCTTACTGAGACTTTTGGCGCCAAACCTGAAAATATCGCCATCGCCACCACCTCCTGGGTAACTGAAGATTCTACAGCCGATCTGCGCGGCCTGATCCGACAATTACCGATAGAGATGCCTCTTTACGCTGCAAACCTTAATTTTGCATCTTCGCGCTATCACAATCTGCAAATGTATGAAAAGGGCTACGTCAAGGAAGGGGTGGGGGCCGGAGCCATGGCCTTGGCGGCAATGTATTACGGCAATTATGATAATCTTACCCTGCTTCCCGCAATTGAAAAGATTTACGAAAGTATTTACTTGCAGATGTAAGCTTTAGCAGACGGATATGTATTGTTTTATGTCGACCATTGATCCGGGCCCGCCGCCACAACTCATACAGCTCATCCTCAGCTATCTGAAAGACGGGCAAAGCACGACCGAGTTTGATTTGCGGGTCATGCCGCTCGCGCAGGACGGCTCGACCCGCCGTTATTTCCGGGTTTACAGTACAAACAAGGATTCTTTCATTGCAGTTGATGCCCACAAAACCGGTGGCGACCCCAAAACCTTATCGGCTCCCAACCAGAACCAAACCTTCCATTATCTTGCGTGTCACCTTCTTGAACGAGGATTTCCGGTACCCAGGATTCTTCAGCATAGCTCCGATTTTAATTTCTATCTTCTCTGCGATCTGGGAGAGGTGACACTCTGCAGCAAGGTTCTGGAAAATGGCCATAAGAATAAAAAGTCAACTTTGGAACTCTATCAAAAGGCTCTCGATCTGCTTTTTAAACTGCAGACTGAGGCCCTGATAAATTTTGAGCACTCGTGGTGCTATGCCGGATCAGTATATGATAGAAACCTAATACTTGAAAATGAGCTTAATTATTTTCTCAAGGCTTTCGTTAAGGGCTATCTGAAACTTACAGTCAGCCCTAAGTCCGAAAGTCGGCTTCAGGCAGAATTTCAATCCCTTGCTGACGAGGCCCTGCTCGCACCTGGTGATTTTTTTCTCTATCGTGATTTCCAATCAAAAAACCTGATGCTGAAGGATAAGATGCTTTACCTGATCGACTTTCAAGGCGCCCGCTCCGGACCTTTCTATTACGATCTTGCCTCTTTACTTAACGATCCCTACACCCAACTGTTACAAACCCAGCGCGAACAATTACTATCCTATTATTACAAACAGCTCTGCAATCGTTATCCCAAATCGGCACCGGATAATGATACCTTTACTTTTTTCTTCCATCTTTACTCCCTGGTTCGCACCCTGCAGACCCTTGGAGCCTTTGCTTTTTTGACTCGACAGGGCAGAAAACACTTTCAATCGTATATGGCTCCGGCGCTTGAGAATTTCCACCACTATCTCGCCCGGCTCTCGTCTTCCTTAAAACTTGACACCCTGGTTGAGCTAAGTCACAGATTATACGAACAAAACCTTAATGTAAAAAAGCGGTCTCCTTGAGGGAAACCGCTTTTTTATAAAGCCAGAAAAGATCAGATGTTCAAGCTCTAGCGCTATACAACCCCTGCCCCTTCTTCGGTTTTGCCGCTCACGGCCTCAGCGTTATGATTATCAACAACATCTTCCTTAGCGCTTGACAATTCTTCCTCTACCCCTGCTTTTACCTGAGCTTCCACGCTTGACGGAACCCTCTCGGAAACTGTGTCTTTAGTCACACTTTTACTTTCCAGTTCACGGTCAACAAACCGTACTAAAGTCATCGGGGCCTGATCCGCAAATCTGATTCGTGATTTTATCAGGCGTGTATATCCTCCCGGCCGCTCGCTGAAACGCGGCGCTATCTCATCAAAAAGTTTCTGCACCAGCTGGTGATTATTAAGAAACTTATAGGCATGACGCCGGGCATGAAGGGTATTTTTTTTACCCAAGGTAACGAGACGATCTGCGACCCGCCGCAATTCTTTTGCCCGGGCATCAGTTGTCTCAATGTTTTCATACGTTATCAGCGCCGTGGCCAACGATCTGAACATGGCTTTCTGATGGCTGGGCCCACGCCCGAGCCGACGGCCGGATACTCTATGTCGCATAAGCTTTTCTCTCCTTCAAGCTCTTTAAAAATAACACGAGAACACTAGGAACAAACCTTCAGGCCGTCCGATACCATGAACCCGGTCATTATTCTTCGTAATCGTCACTCATTACCTTCTTAATCATTTCTGCGTTCTTGGGGTCGAAATCAGGAAGTTTCATTCCCAAGGAAAGCCCCATGGTAGAAAGTATCTCTTTGATTTCAAGGAGTGACTTACGACCGAAATTCTTGGTTGTCAACATCTCTGATTCACTTTTCTGAACCAGCTCTCCAATCAGTTCAATATCAGCATTTTTCAGACAGTTTGCCGACCTGACGGAAAGCTCAAGTTCACTGACGTTACGATAAAGATTCTCGTTGACAATCTCTCTCTCTTCAACATTCAGATCGACTGCTTCTTCAGGCTCTATGTCTTCATCAAAATTTATAAAAACCGACATCTGCTCTTTAAGTATCTTTGCAGAATAAGCTAAGGCGTCCGCCGGTTCCAGACTACCATCAGTCCAAATCTCGATCGTCAGTTTATCATAATCCGTCTGCTGGCCAACCCTGGCATTTGTAACGACGTAATTAACCTTGACAACCGGGGCAAAAACCCCATCCACAACAATTGTCCCGATGGGATATGACCGCTGCGCACTGATTTGATCAACAGGCACATATCCCTTGCCGGTTTCGGCCGTCAAAGCCATTTTCAAGACTGCGTCGCCTTCCAGGGTAGCTATATGATGACCGGGGTTTAGAATTTCAACATCCTGATCAACAATGATATCCCCAGCAGTTACTATCTTACGTTCACTCCCGCGAGCATCAATATAAAGAGTCTTGGGAATATCCGTATGCATCTTTAAAGCTACTCCTTTAAGATTCAGGGAAATCATGGCAACATCTTCCCGTATCCCGGGGATTGCTGAGAACTCATGATTTACCCCATCCACATGATATGAGGTTATTGCTGCACCCTGCAATGAAGAAAGCAGTACTCGACGCAAGGCATTACCCACTGTAATGCCAAAGCCGCGCTCCATGGGCTCAACCACAAACTTGCCATAGGTCGAACTCAGGGAGGCTTCGTCGGTGCTGATTTCTCCAGGCTTAATAAGTTCGCGCCAATTCTTGTAAATCAATGACATATAAGACACCAGTCAGTTTTAACGAGAATAGAATTCAACTATCAACTGCTCATTGATCGTCTGCGAGACATCTTCGCGTTTAGGTAAGGCTTTGAGTACCCCACGGCCCTTCACTTTATCAACATCCAGATATTCCGGCAAACTGCGTCTGGCGGCAGCGGCCAGGGCTTCACTGATACGGCCTAGTTTCCGGCTTTTTTCACAGACCTCGACAATGTCATTGACATTGACCTGAAAGGAAGGGATATTGACCCGTTTTTCATTAACCAGAAAATGGCCATGGGCAACCAGCTGCCGCGCCTCAGCCCGGGTATTGGTAAAACCCATTCTATAAACAATATTGTCCAGCCGTCTCTCGACCAAAACCAATAAATTTTCCCCGGTAACCCCTTTCTGGCGATCGGCCTTGGCAAAATAGCTGCGGAACTGTTTTTCCAGAAGGCCGTAAATTCGACGCACCTTTTGTTTTTCCCGCAGCTGCATTCCATATTCCGTGAATTTTGTTCTTCTTTGTCCATGTTGACCCGGCGCATAGGCGCGACGATCAAAGGCGCATTTTTCTGTATAACAACGGTCTCCCTTAAGAAACAGTTTAGCCCCTTCACGCCGACACTGGCGACAGACAGATTCTCTGTAACGTGCCAAATCTTCCTCCTTAGACTAAACCCTTCTCCGTTTCGGGGGGCGACACCCGTTATGCGGAATGGGAGTAATATCTCGAATTACATTAATGGTCATCCCCACGCTCTGAATGGCTCGTATAGCCGATTCACGCCCGGAACCCGGTCCCTTAACATGCACATCTACCGTACGCATGCCTTGATCCATAGCTTTTTTGGCAGCTTCTTCCGCCGTCTGCCGAGCTGCAAAAGGGGTACTCTTACGAGAACCCTTAAATCCGACTACCCCGGCATTTGCCCAGGCAATCACATTACCCTGTGGATCCGTAAAGCTCACTTTCGTGTTATTAAAGGTTGCCAGTACATACGCGATACCGGCAGGAACATTTTTTTTGACCCGACTTTTACCGGATCTACCTCTCGGATTAGCCATTTCACCTCCTAGCAGCTTCAGAATCTCTCCCGCTACCAGTTTATCTGCTAAAACTATTTACGTTTCCTTGATATCGGCCCGCGAGCCGGTCCTTTTCGTGTCCGGGCATTAGTTTTGGTCCGCTGTCCGCGTACCGGCAGCGACCGACGATGTCGTAAACCGCGATAGCAACCAATATCCATCAATCTTTTTATATTGGCGGTTACATCCCGTCGCAGGTCGCCCTCAATCTTATAGCTGCTTTCGATTTTTTCTCGAATTCGAGTAAGCTGATCATCATCTAAATCGTCACTGCCGATATTAGGGTCAACCTCGGCATCAGCTAATATCTTTTCTGCGGTACTGCGACCTATACCGTAGATATAGGTAAGAGCTATAACAATTCTTTTGTTTCGGGGCAAGTTCACCCCAGCAATTCTGGCCAATGGTCTTTCCTCCTAAACTACCGGGTAAATAATTAACCCTGCCGTTGTTTATGCTTTGGGTTAATACATACAACTCTAACTGTACCACGTCTTTTTATCAGTTTGCATTTATCACACATCCTTTTAACTGATGCTCTGACTTTCATTTTTACTCTCCAAAATTAGATTACCGAAGGCAACCGCTATCAACGAGTCCGATAAACAATTCGGCCACGTGTCAAATCGTAAGGCGATAACTGGATGGTTACTTTGTCTCCGGGCAATATCTTAATAAAATGCATCCTCATTTTTCCGGAAATATGAGCCAGTATCCGATGCCCATTGTCAAGGTTCACGCGAAACATCGCATTCGGCAGAGTTTCAACGACGGTCCCTTCAACCTCAATAACATCTTCTTTGTTTGACATTTTTTCCTTCCATCAGCCTACAGAATGCGAACACCACAATATATAATCCATTGCATGCAGAATTGCTATGTCACTAATCTGCTATCAGCTATCTGGCTTAAGATTACCGGACCATCGGCTGTAACCGCAATCGTATGTTCAAAATGCGCCGACAACTTCCGATCGCTGGTAACCGCAGTCCAGCCATCATCCAGAACCTGTACAGCGTGACTTCCAAGATTAATCATCGGTTCTATCGCCAACACCATTCCAGTTTTCAAGATCAGACCAGTACCGACTTTACCATAATTCGGAATCTGCGGGGGTTCATGCAATTCCGTGCCTATCCCATGCCCGACAAAATCTCGCACAACACTATAGCCATGATTCTCTGCATACTCCTGCACACAATGCGACAGGGTATAGAGATGCTCTCCTGGCCATGCCAGCTCAATCGCTTTTTCAAGCGCCTTCTCAGTTACCTGCATCAAACGCTCAGCTTCGGCCGACACCGTCCCCACCGGCACGGTCAAAGCTGCATCACCAAAATAGCCATCAAGACAAACACCAACGTCTATACTGATGATATCGCCATCTTTAAGCTTTTTCTTTTTGGAAGGAATTCCGTGAACTATCTCATAATTTACTGAGGTACATAATGTCGCCGGGAAGCCGGCATAGCCTTTAAAAGCCGGACGCGCTCCCTGCGCGATTATCGCATCTTCAGCTATTCTGTCAAGGGTAGCGGTGCTAACTCCTGGCTGTACATTTCTTTTTACCAGCTGCAAGACCTCAGCAACCAGTTTCCCCGCAGCCCTCAGCTTCTCAAGCTCTCGTTTCGAACGTAGAACTATCATCCATTCACTACGGCCATAATTGCGGAATAGATATTATCCGGACTACCGGTTCCGGGAATACTGCGCAACAATCCCTTCGCACTATAGAAATCGATTAATGGTGCTGTTTGCTTGTGATAATTTTCCAGCCTGACCTTAATCGCATCTTCCTTATCATCATCCCGCTGATACAGTTTTGCTCCACAAAGGTCGCAAATACCATCAACCTTAGGGGGGTTAAATATTTTATGAAAACTCGCGCCACAAGTACACATCCAGCGTCCGGTCAAACGAGCCAAAAGGTCTTCATCTGGAACCTCGATACTGATAACATGATCAATCGCACGATTACTTTTTTCAAGCATGATCGCCAGGGATGAAGCTTGGTCTACCGTTCTCGGAAAACCATCCAGAATAAAACCCTTAGTACAGTCCTTCTCTTTAAGGCGCTCATCGATAATACCGATAACGACTGAATCGGGAACAAGTTTGCCGGCATCCATATATTTCTTGGCTTCCACACCCATCTCCGTGCCGTCTTTGACCGCGGCGCGGAGAATATCACCCGTAGAAATTTGTGGGATTTGCAGAGCGTCAATCATTTTTTTTGCCTGCGTTCCCTTACCAGCTCCTGGAGGGCCGAGTAGAATTAAATTCATAGCTAGCTCCTTATCAAAATTTCTGCTGCAAATTCAAGGTCACATTGTAACCTGGGTAAATTGTGCTTCTCAGCGCCGTCGGGCACCGGCCTTACGCATCAGCCCTTCATAGTTGCGTGACATCAAATGTGACTGAATCTGTTGAATCGTATCAATGCCAACACCGACTACGATCAAAAGCGCCGTGCCTCCGAAAAAGAACGGGACATTAAATTTGCCAATCAGAATCATAGGCAGCACACAAACTGCCGAGACATAGACCGCCCCCCAAAAAGTCAGTCGTGTCAGTATTTTATCGAGATACTCAGCTGTTCTTTTGCCGGGCCTGATCCCCGGCACATAGCCGCCAAATTTTTTCAGGTTATCAGCAACGTCATCCGGTTTAAAGGTAACAGCTGTATAAAAATAACAAAACACGAAGATTAAAGCTACATAAACCAGGTTATAAAAGAATTCGGTCGGCACAAAAGCCGCAGAAAACTTTTTCATGATCGGCAAATCAATAAAATTAGCGATAGTCGCCGGGAACATGATAATTGAGGATGCAAAAATCGGCGGGATAACCCCGGCAGTATTGATTTTCAACGGCAGGTGCGTACTCTGTCCACCAACCATACGCCGCCCTTGAATGCGTTTGGCATACTGAATCGGAATTCGTCGCTGCGCCATTTCCACAAAAACTATGGCGGCGATAGTTGCCAGCATCAAGATAAAGATCATCATCGCCAGAAACAAACTCATTTCCCCTGTCTTAATCAGTCGTACCGAGTTAATTATTGCAGCTGGGATGTTAGCTACAATTCCGGCAAAAATAATCAGAGAGATTCCATTACCGATGCCCCGTTCGGTTATTTGCTCTCCGATCCACATAATAAAAGCTGTTCCGGTAGTTAAGGTCAAGATCGTCAGAAGCCTGAACCCCCAGCCGGGAAACATCACAACCATCTCCCCCGCAGGCCCCTGCATACTTTCAAGCCCGACTGCAATGCCAAAGCTCTGAATGATGCTTAATAGAATGGTACCATACCGCGTATAACGATTAATTTTACGGCGGCCGGCCTCTCCTTCTTTCTTTAAGCGTTCCAAGGTGGGGACAACCATCGCCAGGAGCTCAATTATAATAGAAGCACTGATATAAGGCATAATTCCCAGGGAAAAGACTGACAGACGGCTCAGCCCCCCCCCTGAAAACATATCAAACATGCCCAATAAAGTGCCCTTGGCCTGCAGGAAAAACGCCGCCAAGGCCTGGCCGTCAATTCCCGGTGTCGGCACATGAACTCCGATACGATATATGAGCAGAAGAAAAAAAGTCATGCCCAAACGCTTCTGCAACTCGGGAATGTTGCCAATATTTTCGATGCCCTTAAGCAATCTGGGCCTCCTGCTCGATCAGCCCACCAGCCTGCCTGATCTTTTCACTCGCGGTTGCACTGCAGGCCGCAACTCTAACCGTCAGTTTTTTATTGAGCAACCCATTACCCAGAAGTTTTACTCGGGTCTCTTTGCGATTGATCAGACCGTGCTGCTGCAGCGAAGCAACATCAACGATACTTCCATCCTCAAAACAGTTGAGCTGATGAACATTTACTACCGCGACATCCTCACGAAAGATATTATTAAAACCTCGTTTCGGCAAACGCCTCTGCAAAGGCATCTGCCCCCCTTCGAACCAAGGGTGAATCCCCCCGCCGGACCTGGACTTTTGCCCCTTGTGTCCCCGTCCTGCTGTTTTGTGGTAACCGGAACCTATTCCACGTCCCACCCTTTTTCTGTTTTTTCCGGCGCCGCTATCTGCCGGCAATGAAGCTAAATCGACCATTTTTCCCTCTTCTTCCTGACTGCCTGTTTCATTTTATCCGTGAAAATTAGATAACAGACGCAAAGCTTCCGCGTGTATTTTTTTAAATTGCATGTTCTCCTAAGTCAGGATCCCGAGACTCCCTCCTTTGGCATGAACTCGGCTCAGACCTTTTCCACATCCACCATATATGAGATTTTCTGAATCATCCCAGCTACCTGCGGAGTTTCTTCCAGGGTCACGCTCTGTCTGATTCGGCGCAGCCCTAAGGCCTGAGCCGTTCTTCTATGCTTGGGCAAACGCCCGGAACAGCTTTTCTTCAGTGTAATCTTAAGGGTATTCATCATTTGCTCCCCGGTTTAGACTTACTCATAATCGCACTTCAATAACCACCATGAAGCCGGCTAACAACTAAGAATCATCTGTTTGTTGCGGTTACGTGAGACCTGTTCGACACTTTGCAACTGCATTAGACCGTCGACCGTGGCCCGTACGGCATTATGCGGGTTATTGGAGCCGATACATTTTGTCAAGATATCTTTGACTCCGGCGGACTCCAGAACAGCGCGGACCGCACCTCCGGCGATAACCCCGGTTCCCGGCGAGGCCGGACGAAGAAGAACTTTTCCGGCTCCGTAATTACCAACTACCTGGTACGCAATGGATGTTCCGAGCAGGGGAATTTGCACCATCTGCCGTTTAGCGGCTTCAGTTCCTTTGCGTACGGCTTCCGGGACTTCATTTGCCTTCCCAAGCCCATAGCCTACCTTACCCTTGCCATCTCCAACCACCACCAAGGCACTAAAACTAAAACGCCGGCCACCTTTTACGACCTTGGCAACCCGGTTGATCTTAACTACCCGTTCAGTTACCTCTTCTTCAAGAAATCTGGGCTTTTCCAAGCCTCACCTCCATTATGAAATAGTCTTTTAAACCCGATCCATTCCGCCTAAAAGAGCAGGCCGCCTTCTCGTGCGCCCTCTGCCAGCGCCTTGATCCGGCCATGATAGACAAAACCATTACGATCAAAAACCGCATTTTTGACATTACTAGCCAACAGCCGCTCTGCAATAATCTGCCCCACCAGTTTAGCGGCATCACAATTACCACCATTCTTCCCGGCAAAAGCTTTGTCCTTGCTCGAGGCCGAAGCCAATGTTCTCTGACCACTGTCGTCTATCGCCTGAACGTAGATATTTTTAGCAGATTTGAAGACCGAGAGTCTGGGACGTTTTGCACTGCCGGAGACGGTACCCCTGATTTTTCTTTTCTTTTTCTCTCGAACCAATTTTTTTCTTTTCAAAAGAACCACAAGATCACCTCAAATACATAAATAAAACCGGACTATTTGCCAGCCTTACCAGCTTTTCGAATTACATATTCATCGGCATACCGAATGCCCTTACCCTTATAAGGCTCAACCGGACGAAAGGCTCTGATATCAGCGGCAACCGCGCCCACAAGCTGTTTATCAACCCCATGAACGACAATTTTTTCACGCTCAACGGAAATGCTGATACCCTCCGGAATGGGGTAGGCAATGGGATGCGAATATCCAAGTGCCAGATTCAGATTTCCGCCGCTGACATCGGCTTTATAACCGATACCGTTTATTTCCAAAACCTTACTGAATCCAGTGCTCACCCCAGTTACCATATTAGCAAGCAATGCACGCATCAGACCATGGAAAGAACGCGAACGGCGATCATCGTTCACTCGCGTCACGCTGACTGTCTGCCCCTCAACTGCAACCGATACCCGCTCAACCAAAAACTGTTGCAGCGCTCCCTTTGGACCTTTAACCCTGACCACACCATCCGCCACCGAAAATTCAACCCCCTGCGGCAGTAAAATTTCTTTTTTTCCGATTCGAGACATCTTGATCTCCACAAACTCAAAAGAAGTTACCAGACTGAACAGAGATACTCGCCGCCGACATTCAGCTTCGCCGCCTGTTCTCCGCTCAAGACCCCTTTTGAGGTAGACAAAATACTAGTTCCGAGCCCATTCCGGATAACGGGAATTTCATTATGTTTGACATAGCGGCGCAAACCGCACCTACTCTGACGAGTCAAGCCGTTAATAACCGGACGCCCCGCTTCATCATATTTCAAATAAAGCCGCAACAGACCTTGAGAACCATCACTGAGAACCTTGTAGTTTTTAATGTATCCTTCCTGCTTAAGAATCTCCGATAGACTCTGGTTCATCTTAGTCAGAATTACGTCTACTTTTTCAAACTTAACCATGTTCGCATTGCGAATCCGGGTTAACATATCAGCGATTAAATCGGTTGCCAACATTCTCTTCACCTTCTTCAAAAATTTTTTGCTCTAAATTCATTACCAGCTTGATTTGATAACGCCGGGAATATCACCTTTAGACGACAGCGTACGAAAACAGATACGACACATGTCAAATTTACGATAATAGCTTCGCGAACGCCCACATAAAGGGCAGCGATTATACTCCCGCACGGCAAATTTCTTTGGTCGTAACGCTTTGATCATCATGGACTTTTTCGCCATTTAACAACTCTCCTTGGCCTCGACATTTCACAACAAGATTAACGAGGTAGCCTTTAAAATCATTTGCGGAAGGGAAAACCAAACAGGCTCAGTAACTCACGCCCTTCTTCGTCGTTTTTGGCAGTGGTCACGACAGCGATATTCATTCCCTTGATTTTATCAACATTTTCCAGTTCAATCTCAGGAAACACCACCTGGTCACGTAAACCCAAAGAATAATTGCCTCGCCCATCAAAGGCCTTACCGGAAATTCCCTTGAAATCCCTGACTCGAGGAAGCACTATTGTGATAAGCCTTTCAAGAAATTCAAACATAACATCCCGGCGCAGGGTAACCATACATCCGATCGGCATCCCTTCACGCAGCTTAAACTGAGCAATTGATTTGCGGGCTTTAGTTATCACCGGCTTGCGCCCGGTGATCGCTGCCATTTCGAGCACCGCTGACTCCAGAATTTTTGCATTCTGGACTGCCTCTCCCAAGCCCATGTTAACCACAACCTTTTCCAGCCGTGGAACCTCCATGACATTGCCATAACCATACTTCTTTCGCATGGCCGGAACTATTTCCTGCTGGTATTTTTCTCTAAAAAAGCCCATCTAGTGTAACCCTCCGGGATCTACTACTACTTATCAAATAGCTCTTCGCACTTTTTACAGTACCGAGCATTACTGTTATCGCTCATCTTCCGTACTCCGCTGCGCACTGCCTTTTCGCATTTCTCACAGTAAAGCATCACATTTGAACGGTGCAAGGAAGCTTCTTTTTCTATAATTCCGCCCTGTGTCTGATCCACGCCCGGCTTGGTATGACGTTTGACCAGATTAAGCTTTTCAACCACAACTCGATTCTTGGCATGGATAATCTTTTTTATCTTGCCGCTCTTTCCTTTATCTTTGCCACCGATGACCATAACTTTGTCATCTTTTTTAAGCTGCACCATTACATTACTCCATAACCTTATCTTTTCCTGGCTTACAGAACTTCCGGGGCCAAGGAAACAATTTTCATAAAATTTTTGGCTCTCAGCTCTCTTGCCACAGGTCCGAAAATACGGGTACCAATAGGCTCACGCTGATTATTGATCAACACCGCCGAATTACAGTCAAATCTGATATAACTACCATCTTGACGACGAATTTCTTTGGCGGTGCGAACGACAACAGCATTCATTACATCGCCTTTTTTAACCTTGGCGTTGGGCATGGCCTCTTTTACAGAGACTTTGATAACATCTCCAATTTCGGCGTAACGCCGTCGTGAGCCACCCAATACTTTAATACATAACATTTTCTTGGCCCCGGAATTGTCTGCGGAGTCAAGAAGCGTCTCAACCTGAATCATCTTATACTCTCCCTATAAACGTCTGCATTCGCAAATGAGAAGACGCTCCTACTGAATAGCCCGTACGACTATCTTGCTGACCCGCCAGCACTTATCTTTACTCAGGGGGCGACATTCCGTAATCGCCACCATGTCGCCAATCGCACACTGATTCTGAGGATCATGGGCTTTATACTTGCTGGTTCTACGAATATACTTTTTGTAGGTGGGATGTTTCACCTTGGTCGATACATTGACAACTACGGTTTTATCCATTTTGTCGCTGGTTACCTGACCAACCATTGTCCGTTTATTTCTTTGGCCGCTACTCTGCATGGCTCATACCTACCTGACTACCTAATAATTCATGTCACTTGAACAATTATATAATTCCGATTCCACAACCCAGACCTAAAAAAGTCCTGATTCTTACCCTGTCCCCTTACTTAAGCCGAAGCTCACTTAAACGGGTCAGCACTCGAGCCCGTTCACGCCGAGTCCGCCTCAACTTGGCAGTATCCTGTAACTGGCTGATGCTTTTCTGAAGTCTCAGATTAAAAAGTTCCTGGGAAAGCTCTCCGACCTTGCTCTGCAATTCTCCGGCAGACATCTCTTTGAGATCATTTTTTTTCATACTGCCACCTCACGGCTCACGGTTTTGGTTCTGATCGGCAGTTTATGTGCAGCCAAGCGCAAAGCTTCTACTGCAACATCCCGAGAAACACCCTCCATTTCATAGAGAATACGCCCTGGCCTCACGACCGCAACCCATTCTTCAGGTGAACCTTTACCCTTACCCATTCTGACCTCTGCGGGCTTTTTTGTTAAGGGTTTGTCGGGGAAAATCCTGATCCAGACCTTGCCGCCACGCTTGATATGCCGGTTAATGGCAATACGCGCCGCCTCAATCTGTCGATTCGTTATATGGCCATTTTCTTGAGCCTGTAGACCGTAATCACCGAAAGAGAGTTCAAAACCTCCAGAAGCGACCCCACGATTGCGCCCCTTCTGCTGTTTTCTATACTTAACCTTTTTTGGCATTAACATGGCTATAATCCTGGTTCATTGCAACTTGCGACGTTTTCCTGAAGAGATCGTCCACGTTGCTTAAAATAATTTTTTTTGATAGACTATCTGTTCCCCGACCGTTAGAGCAATACCATATTCGGGCTAGATGGCTTTCGCAGCCGCCAACTGTTCTTGCTTACCAACCATAATCTCACCCTTGAAGACCCATACCTTCACCCCGATAATTCCATAGGTCGTGTTGGCTTCAGCAAAACCGTAATCGATATCAGCCCGCAGTGTATGCAGTGGGACCCGCCCATCACGATACCATTCAGAACGAGCAATCTCGGCCCCACCCAAACGTCCGGCCACTCCGACCTTCACGCCCAGCACGCCCAGCTTCATGGCCATACCGACACTGCGTTTAATAGCCCGACGGAAGGCCACCCGGCGTTCCAGCTGCAAGGCCACATTTTCCGCAATCAGCTGAGCGTCGGCTTCAGGACGCTTTACTTCATTAATATTAATAAAGATTTCACCTTTGACCAAACGGCTGAGATCTTTTTTCAGTAATTCAATTTCGGACCCTTTTTTCCCGATAATGATACCGGGACGGGCAGCAAAGATGTTGACCCGAATACGTTTGGCTGCCCTCTCAATCTCAATCTTAGAGATGCCGGCATGGTACATTTTTTTCTTCAGGTACTTTTTTAAACGTAGATCCTCGTGCAGGTACTGCTTGTACTCCTTACCGCCATACCAGCACGAACTCCAGGTTTTTACGATCCCCAAACGTAAGCCAATCGGATTAACTTTCTGTCCCAAGACTCATCTCCTGCACAAATGGATGTGCGCAATCTATTTTTCTTAAGTTTTTCCTATCCGGCGTCTGTCCGTAATTCATTTTCCTGGCCGCCGGGACTATGTTTCTAGTAACGTTCGTCATCCAGGACCACGGTTATGTGGCTGGTCCGTTTATTTATTCGCGTTGCCCTTCCCATCGCTCGCGGCAGAAAACGCCGCATCGTGGGACCTTCATCTACAAAAGCACGCTTGATATAGAGAGCATCGACATCCATATCCCCACGCTGATCGGCATTGGCAACCGCGGATTCCACCAATTTGCGGACTGCCGGGGCGCACTTCTTCTTGGTCACATGAAGAGCGTTTATAGCCTGCTCCACATCCATGCCTTTGATCATGTCAACAACCAGACGCGCTTTTCGCGGCGCCATTCGAAAGTGCCTCAGTTTGGCCTGAACCTGCATGGCTAAACTCCTTATCTGAAAATCTCAATTTTAGACTATTTGCGAACCTTGGACTTTTTATCCGCCGCGTGACCATAATAAGTTCTGGTTGGTGAAAATTCACCCAGCTTATGACCTACCATCTCTTCGGTCACGAAAACCGGAATAAATTTCTTACCATTATGAACAGCCATTGTATAACCCACCATTTCGGGATAGATTGTCGACCGCCGTGACCAGGTTTTAATGGTCTTATTGTTGCTGTCCACCAGCTTTTCAACCTTGTCCAGGAGATGCTGATCGATATATGGTCCTTTTTTTACTGAACGCGCCACTGTGACCTCCTGTCACTCTGGATCTTATAATTATTGCAGAACCGCGACTGATAGTTTGTGCCAAATATATTCATTTATTACGACGACGTACGATATCTTTATCGGTAGCAGTGTTTTTCCGAGTATTATGACCCTTGGTTGGAATTCCCCAAGGGGTTACCGGATGCCGGCCGCCGGATGATTTCCCTTCGCCACCACCATGCGGATGGTCTACCGGGTTCATAGCCACCCCGCGGACCTTAGGCCTCCGGCCTAACCAACGACTTCGGCCGGCCTTACCGATTGAAATATTATCATGTTCGATGTTACTTATCTGTCCCAAGGTGGCCCGGCAAAGCTGATGAATATAGCGAACTTCACCTGAGGGCATCTTGATCTGAACCTGATGCCCATCCTTAGCCATCAACTGGGCATATGCTCCAGCACTTCGCACCAGTTGGGCACCCTTCCCTATTTTCATCTCTACATTATGAATAATGCTGCCCAGGGGCATATTCTTGAGTGGCAAACAGTTACCCGGCTTGATATCCACGTTATCGCCGGTTTCCAAACGGTCACCAACCTTGATTTCAACTGGTGCCAGAATATAACGTTTCTCACCATCGGCATACTGCAGCAGGGCAATCCGAGCCGTACGATTAGGATCATATTCAATGGTTTTAACTTCTGCGGGCATGCCGACCTTATCGCGCTTAAAATCAATAAGTCTATATTTTCTGCGGCTCCCCCCCCCCCGATGCCGGACGGTTATTGAACCACTATTATTACGTCCGCCTTTTTTATTTACTGGAACCAGCAAACTTTTTTCCGGCGTACTTGTCGTTATCTCATCAAACGATGAGGAAGTTTGAAAACGACGGCCAGGCGATGTCGGATTATATTTTTTTAAAACCATGTCACAACCTTTCAAATAAATTCCAGCCTTCAACTATAAGCTGCCGGAACTTCACCGTTTAAACACCCTCAAAGATTTCAATCTTCTGGTTCGGCTTCAGGGTCACGATGGCTTTTTTACCATCGGCTTTCTTTCCCTGTACCCGGCCAACTCGTTTCTTTTTCCCTAGAGTTCTGATCGTCCGAACATTTTCTACTTTTACCTTGAAAAGAGCTTCAACCGCTTTGCGAATCTCGACCTTGTTCACCATTCGGTCAACGGTGAAGGTACACTGCCGACTCACCTGATAGGCCGCCATACTCTTCTCTGTCAACACAGGATAACGAATAATGTCGTAATAAGTATTGGGAATCATTTCTCTAAAGCCCCCTCAATTATTTTCAGCGAGGCATCTGACAACATCAGATAATCATATTTCAGCAGATCGAAGACATTTACACCATTCTGATTAACCGCGAGCGCCCCGGGCAGATTCCGGGCGGAGAGCATAAGCTCACGATTATCCTCGGCGACCAACATTGCACTACTGATTTCAAAGGTCTTAAACAGATCGGCTATCCGTTTGGTTTTTGTCTCGGCCAGATTAAAATCTTGCATGATAATAAGCTTACCATCCTGGAACTTCTGCGAAAGGACCGAAACCAGAGCCTGACGCCGAATTTGCTTCGGAAGACGATAACCATAATCACGCGGTTGTGGACCAAAAATCACCCCTCCGCCACGCCAGATCGGAGAACGACTGGTACCGGCACGGGCACGACCCGTCCCTTTCTGGCGCCAAGGCTTGGCTCCCCCACCACTAACCTTACTTCTGTTTTTAACCGCTGCCGTCCCTTGCCGGCGTTTAGCCAGCTGCCAGACAACCACGTCACGCACCAGATGTTCCTTGATCTCAGCCTGAAATACTGAATCAGCGATTTCAGTCTCGGCTACCTTCACTTTTTCTAAATTATAAATATCAACTTTGGCCATACTATTCTCCGACTATTCCCGGGCGACGGAAATATCGCTAAACTTAGCTTACTTTTTTAATGGTCACAAGACCATTTTTGGCGCCGGGAACCCCACCTTTAACCAGTACCAGCCCCTGATCGGAGCGCACTTGAACTACCGTCAGGTTTTTCACGGTCACCTTTTGATTACCCAGGCGTCCTGGCATTTTTTTCCCTTTTACAACCCTGCCGGGATAGGCCGAAGTGCCTACGGACCCCCCGGCCCTGTGATTCTTATGTGCCCCATGCGAGGCCGGCTGACCAGCAAATCCCCAGCGTTTCATTACGCCGGCGAAACCTTTTCCCTTGCTCTTCGCTGTGACCGTCACCAGATTACCCGGACTAAAGAAATCAGCCGTTAAAACATCTCCCGGCTGAAAAGCGCCTTCATCCTTAATCGGAACCTCACGCAAATGATAAAAGACGCCTTTGCCGGCTTTCTGACAATGGCCAATCTGCGGTTTATTGGCACGCGCCATTGATTTCTCCGAAAGCCCCAACTGCACGGCGCTGTAGCCATCCCGGGCCGCAGTCTTAACCTGCACGACCGTACATGGACCAACCGCCAACACGGTTACCGGCACGAGCTCTCCAAGTTCATTATAGAGTTGTGTCATGCCAACCTTTGTAGCTAACATTTCCTGTATTTCAGCCATCATTTAACCTATATTATCAAACACTCTTGAAGATATAATCCACACCAACAGCCTTAGAGTTTGATCTCAACATCGACTCCGGCAGACAGATCCAGTTTCATCAAAGCATCTACGGTCTGCTGGTTTGGCTCGAGTATATCAATCAGCCGATTATGAGTTCGCATTTCAAACTGTTCCCGTGATTTTTTATTGACATGAGGTGATCGTAAAACACAGTACTTATTGATCGCCGTCGGCAAAGCTATGGGACCCGCGATTATCGCGCCGGTCCGCTTGGCCGTATTCACTATCTCACAGACTGACTGATCTAGGATCTTATGATCATAGCCTTTCAGACGTATTCTGATTTTCTGATTCGGTAAAGTCATTTTTCTACCTCAAGGATTTCACAGTTCTATCATACCGTAAACTGACGGCCGTCGACCACTGCAACAAATCCACTATTCCATAACGATAACAATACTTACAAACTTCCCAAATACACGCAGCAACTTACTGCCTGCTGATTAGGCAATAATCTCACTGACGACGCCGGCTCCTACGGTCCGACCACCTTCACGAATAGCAAAGCGTAATTCTTTTTCCATGGCGATCGGGGTAATCAGCTCGCCAACAATCGTTATGTTGTCG
>DSCM01000031.1 GCA_011049115.1 Pseudomonadota bacterium | reverse complement strand
TTTATAGTCAGCAAGCAGGCGGTCAAGTAGATCTTTTTCAATGGCCATATGAGCTCCTTTTAATGGGTGGGGTCACGGTGTACCCCTGAATGGCCATTTACACAATCTTTTTTACACCCTCTTTTCCGAACCGGTCTGAAAACCGTACAGGAGGCAGGATGCTTGAAAAACTTGAACTCAGTTCCCGCCGGCGCACGACCGTGGCCGCGGCCCAGACTCTGGGGCGGCGCTGGGGGAATTGCCACGCTGTTGTCCCTGACGTTGTTTATTTGATTCGCCGGGGTTTTCTGGGGGCGGCTGAAAAAGAAGGATATCACGGGAGTGGCCTGGAACAGGTTCGGTAGGTTTAATATGTTCAGCGACAAGTTCGAATCGGACGGGCGTCTGGTTTCCGGAGCGCGAGCTTTTCTGCCGGCGCTGGCCCTGGGCGCGCTGCTGTTCGCCACGGCCGGACTGCCTCTGTTGCACCCCTTATTTCATCATCATCATTATCATCATCATGGGCCTGCCGCCTCGGCCCTTTGCCGGCCCGACCTGGGTCGCGTTTCAGCTTCCGCAGTGCATGATTTTCGCGCCGCGCCGGTTTTTCCCCGCCCTGGCGTTCCTGGTAGCCCGGCGGCGGTTTCCTGCCGGGTGCCCGATGGCGCGAAGGACTTCTCCGGTCGCAGTCGGGATGTTCCCTGCTTCGGGGCGCTCGCGGATGAAACCTGCGCGGCAGTTATCAGGTCGTCTTCAGGCCTTTGTTTTATTTGTTTTTTTCTGCAGCAGTTTAATCTTTTTCAGGCTTTGCCCTTAACTTCGCCGACCTGTCGGGCCGGGCGGCCGGAAAACTGTCTGCTGGTTTTCGTCGGGCGACCCCGGTCTTCCTGTTTTTTTCCCCGTCCGGCGCGAGCTCCTCCCTTTTCGGTTTAACCCCCCCCAGTTTTATTCATGGCCCTCCTGAAGTATCGCTTCAGGCAGGGATTTTCGCGGTCGGCGGGCGGCTCGGGCGTACCGGCTGCCGTTGCCTGCCGTCGCGAGGGGTTAGAGGATGATTTGAACAGTGGAGTTGCGGATGCCGATCTTATTGCAAAAGCTATTGATTTTATTTGTTATTTGTGGATGGGCGGGGAATGCCGCGGTCGCGGGAGCGGTCCTGACCCTGGAAAGTCTTGTGGTTACGGCCGCGCCTGGGGAGGAGCATCATGAAACCATCTCCAGCCAGGCCCTGAAGGCCCATAAAATTGTCGATCTGGCTGAAATCCTTGCCGACGAGATGGTTGAAGCCCATATGATTCGCAAGGGTGGTTACGGCAATGAGGTTTCAATCAGAGGTTTCGGCCAGTCGGATCTGCGGGTTCTGCTTGACGGTAGTATCCTTGAAGGTGCTTGCGGCAGTCGCAAGGATCCTTCGCTTTCCCACGTCAACCTGCTGACGGTAGAACGTCTGGAGGTTCGTTCGGGGCCTTTCGATGTCACCCGGCCCGGAATCCTGGGGGGCGGCATAAATGTGGTAACGAAAAAACCCCAGGCCGGCCGGCAGGGAGAGGTTTTCGGCAAAGCCGGCAGCGCCGATTATCACAGCGGCGGTTTTTATCTGACCGGAGGCCGGGACGATCTGCGGGGGCTTTTCGGCGCCAGTTACAGCGAGGCCGACCCTTATCGCAATGGCGACGGCCACCGGTTTACCAGCTTCGCGCCGTCGGCGCGGCCTTATAGTCGGACGGGCATGGAGCAGAAAGCTTTTACCAAAAAGGATCTCTGGGTCTCCTTGGCCGTTGCGCCCAGTGAAAAGCAGCAGCTCAGTTTTACGTATAATTACGGCAGCGGCGAGGATATCCTGGCGCCGCGGGCGGAAATGGATATCGAGGAGGAACGCAGTTTCCTGAGTCGGGGCGAGTATGTCATTCACGCTCTGGGAAGATTTTCCGAACGCCTCGCGTTTTCACTGTACCGCAATCAGGTTGAACATCGTCCTTCCGACAAATATCGGGAACTGGTCGCCGCCCCCTTTTTTCATCGTCACAATGAAGCGGTCTCGACGATTACCGGCGCTCGGATTGAAAACCGTTTTGGTTGGGGCGGGCAGCAGATTACCTGCGGCGGTGATTTTTACCGGCAGGATTGGAATGCCGATATGTATCGCGACGATACCGGGCTCCGAATTGATGACGAGCTGATTCCCGAGGTTATGTTGCTGAATGGCGGCGCTTATCTGCAAGTGGTGCGCGAGCTGGGCCGGCAATGGCTGTTGGAAGCCGGGGTGCGTTATGATCGCAGCCTGAGCCGGGCCGATGCCGACCTAAAACAAAGCCGCGCCGCCGGAATCATGGCCAATCGCCGGACGGACGATCTGGTCGGCGGCTACCTGAGCCTGACTCGTTTCTGGGGAGATAATTTCTCCCTGTTCACGGGGCTGGGGCGCGGTTTTCGGACCCCGACCGGGGTGGAACGCTATCTGCAGTCGCCTTCTCCCTTTTTTCATGGCAATCCCGAGCTTAGGCCCACCGTCAATACGGAGATTGACGGCGGCGTTCAGTATGAAAACTCCCGTTTAAGCCTGCGTTTAAAAGCCTTTTACAGCGATCTCGACGATTATATTTATCAGCAGGGCAAACGGACGGCCGCATCGCATCAGACCTGGACCAATATCGATGCTCATCTGTACGGCGCCGATTTTTGGGCGCTGGTGAAACTGGGCGCCGACTGGTCGCTGGAGGCCGCGGCCGCCTGGCAGAAAGGGCGCAAGGATTCCCAGCCGGAACTCAACCAGGATCGCGATCTGGCCCGGATTCCACCGTTGAAAAGCCGCCTGGCCCTGCATTATGACCGTGAGAACCGCTTTGCCACCCTGGAATGGCTGCATTCGGAAAAAGCTGCCGCGGTCGATGTCGATGCCGGCGAACAACCGTTGTCGGGCTGGAATACGTTGAACCTGCGGGGCGGCTGGCGGCGGGGCGGCTGGACCTTGAACGCCGGGATTGAAAACCTGCTTGACGAGAATTATGCCGTCGCCAATTCCTACGAGTGGGACGTGGTTTCCGGGTCCGGCGCCAACCCGGCCATCGTTTATGAGCCGGGCCGCTTTTTTTATGCGAGTCTGAGCCGGCAATTCTGATTCCGGGCCCAGTTTTTTTGAGCCGCTTGATTTTTTTGCTTGACAGCCGGGGCGCATCGGCTTATAACCTCGAATAAGTTAAAGATAGCTAACAAAATTTCTGTGAAACCCGCCGTCAGCGGTCGCGACCGCTGACGGCTCACGGTGGCATCATGAATAACCAACTGACCCCGACCCAGGAAAATTATTTGGTAGCGGTGTACGAGCTGGAGCAGGAAAACCGCGTCGCCCGGGTTGGTGAGATCGCCAAAGCGCTTGCCGTCGGCCTTTCTTCGGTGAGCTCGGCGTTACGGATTCTGGCCGATAAGGGTTTGCTTAATTATTCGCCGCATAATTTTATTACCCTGACCGGAGAAGGTCTCAGTTTGAGCCGAAGGCTGGTGGCTCGCCGGGAGGTCATGCTTGATTTTCTGCAGAAGATTCTGGCGTTGCCGGCCGCCGTGGCGGAACGTAACGCCGGTCTGCTGGAAAATACAATCGACGAAGAGGTTTATGAGCGTCTGCTGGCCTTTGTCGATTTCATTCGGACCTGTCCGCGCACCGGTGATGAATGGCTGGCCGATTTCAGGAATCGATGGGTTGCCGGCAAATCCCAGGATTGTCAATCCTGTATGGAAAAGGGGCTGGGTAGTCTGTTTTGCAAGTCGGAAGTTGAATCCGGTAAGTCCGTGGCGCCGCCGCTGACCCTTGCGGATCTGCAGGCGGGAGATCTGGTTCAAGTGGTCGCTCTCAGAAATGCCGGGCGCCGGCTGGCCGAGCTGGGCCTTTTGCCTGGGGCGGTGGTGCGGGTGGAAAAATTCGCTCCTCTCGGCGATCCCTGTGAGATCAGTCTCAATGGTGCCAGGTTGACTTTGCGCCGGGAGGACGCCGTGGCTGTGGCCGTGGAGCCGCTGTGATGGCACCCGGCCCGGGCGGGACAAGGTTTTTTTTTGCCTATATAGTTAGTTGTCTCTAACTATGTGGGAGCAAACCCGATGTGGGGTTTGGGAGCGGAAGTTTTATTTGTTATGGCGAGTGTGATTTCCTTAAATTCGGAAGCCGACCCCTTCGGGCCGCTTTCTTCCGCCCGGACGGCAAAATCGGCGTTCAGGGCGCCGGCGCGGGAATGGCGGGTGGTTCTGGCCGGTAATCCAAATTGTGGTAAATCGACACTTTTCAATCTGCTGACCGGCGGTCGCCAGCATATCGGTAATTATCCGGGGGTGACGGTTGAAAAGAAAGAGGGGCTTCTGCTCTTTCAGGAAGAACGTTTCAGCATTGTCGATCTGCCGGGAACCTACAGTCTGAGCGCAGCGGCTCCGGATGAGGCCGCCGCCCGCGATTTTCTGTTATTTGAAAAGATAGATCTGATTGTGAATGTTGTCAATGCCGCCCAGCTGGAGCGCGGTCTGGTTCTGACCTTTGAATTACTGGAACTCGGGCTTCCTTTGCTTCTGGTCTTAAATATGGTGGATGAGGCCGAAAGGCAGGGTCGGCGGATTGACCAGGAAAGATTGACCGGATTGCTGCAGACGCCGGTGGTCGCCACGGTAGCGCGCAGCGGAGTCGGACGCGCGGAGCTGCTGAAGGCGCTGGCGGAAAACTGTCGTCAGGCGTCGGCAGGAAAGGCTAACCCGTTTACCTACGGGGCTGAAATTGAAGCGGAGATAGAAAATCTGAGCGCCCTTTTAGAGTCCTCCGAGGGCCATACGCCCCCGTCCCGCTGGTTGGCGGTCAAACTTCTCGAAGGCGATACCAAGGTTGCCGAGCTGGTGCTGGCCTCCCGGAGTTCCGGTCGGCGTATCGTTAACACGGCGCAGCGGGCCGGGGAAACGTTGAGTAAATCTTTGCGCCGCGATCCGGTTCTGGCCCTGATCGAGGCCCGCTACGGTCTCAGTCAGGGCTTGTGCCGGGAGGTTGTCGGTACTTCCGCTGCCGCTCGCCGGCGTATCTCTGAAAAGATCGATGTCGTACTGACTCATCGCTGGTTTGGTCTGCCGATCTTTTTGTTGTTGATGTATCTGTTATTTTTTATCGTTTTCAGCTGCGGAGCGCAAACCTCGGTCTGGCTGGGGGGGCTAGTCGATAAAATCGGCTGGCAGCTGCGCCGGAGCCTGGGAGATGGGCAACTGAGTTCCCTGCTGGTTGACGGCATTCTTGCCGGGTGCGGTAATGTCCTGGTCTTTATGCCGAGCATCTTCAGCCTGTTTTTTCTGCTGGCCTGGCTGGAAGACAGCGGTTACATGTCCAGGGCCGCGTTTCTGATGGATAGGGTAATGCGGACGTTCGGTCTTGACGGTAAAAGCTTTATTCCGTTGATGATCGGCCTGGGATGTTCGGTGCCGGCGATTATGGCGACCCGAACTCAGGAAAACGCAAGGCACCGTCTGATCACGATTCTGGTTTTGCCTTTGATCAGTTGTGGTGGGCGTTTGCCGATCTACACCTTGCTGATCGCCGCCTTTTTCCCCGGTTCCTGGCAGGCGCCGCTCTTGTTGTTGGTTTATCTGACCGGGTTTGGGCTGCTGGCGGGCTGCGCCCGCTTGTTTCAGGGTTGCCTGGGGCCGCAGAAAGCGCCACCCATGATCATGGAACTGCCGCCCTATCGCATGCCGACCTGGTCGGGTCTGGGGCTGCACGTCTGGGAAAGGGGTCGTCATTATCTGAAAAGGGCCGGTCTGTTGATTTTTTTTCTCTCGATTGTTTTCTGGGCTCTGATCTCTTATCCCCGGGCGCCGCGGAATTTTCTGGAGCGTTTCTCCGCCGAGGCGCGCCGGGAGGCGGCGGTCTCCTGGACCTGGGCCGGACGCCTGGGACATTTTCTGGAGCCCCTCGGTCGACCTCTGGGTTTTGACTGGCGTCTCACGACCGCCTTGCTCGGGGCCGGAGTCGCCAAAGAGATGTTGATCGCCCAGATAGGAATTATCCTGACGGAAACGGAGGTAACGGGTGCCGCCGAAAAGCAGGCCGGGCTGAGAACCGTTTTGCGCGCTCGTTACAGCCCCCGAAGCGGTCTTTCAATGATCATTTTCAGCTTAATCGGTCTGCCGTGTTTCGCCACCCTGGCGGCGACCTATCAGGAGACCGGTTCGTGGCGCTGGCCCCTGCTGCAGTTTTTCGGTCTGACCGCGCTGGCCTGGTTGATTAGTTGCGGCGTTTATCAAGGGGGACTGGTGTTGACATCCCTGATGGGTAGATAGCTTGGGTTTAACCTTAAACTCCTCACAGGTTATGTCTTTGTTTTTTTAATCAGGAGATAACCTCACGAAAGTATTTATTCGCGACCATCGGAAGTGCCGTCAGGTGCGACCATCGGAAGTGCCGTTTGGTACGAGTCGAAAAAGGCCGCGTTGGGCTTGCGGGGCTTGCTTCCGCAGTAGAAAACAGGAGAATTTATGGAAACTATTATCGTCTTGATCGTTGTCGGCCTGGCTTTGCTGGTTCTCGGTCGAATGTTCTATAAGGCTTTTCGTCGGGCCGAACGCGGCGGCGGGGCTTGCGTCGGTTGCGCCGGCTGCTCCGGCGATTGCGCCGGGGGAAACACAAGCCAGGATCGCGAAATCCGGGGCAGGGAGCAGAAAGGTTGACTGTGATTAGTATTTCACTGATCAGGTCCGGTTTGAAAAAAACTGAGAAGGATCTGGCGGAGAGTTCTTGTCCGCAACCATCGGGAGTTTCTTCGGGTGTGCGTCGCAAGGCTGTCTCCTGGGGTTGCGGGAATCGATTTCGCGGCAGTCTTTTTCTCCTCCGCGGAGAACAGGCCGGATTTTTTTCGCGGGAGCGGACCGACCGCAGCTGCCGGCAGAATTTTTTTTTGCCGGCAAAGTTAGGCAGCATTAACAACTTATTAGGTATGGAGCGTATCGATCATGCACTGTTTAAAAGAGTATCAGGCTACCGATTTTCATAAGCTTGGCAATGACTATCTGATGATTACCCGGGACCGGGAGTGTCTCCATTTTGACCGGGATGAAAAGATTCTGGCCCGCAAACAGATGACTCACGATGAGATTTTTAAATTTAAGCTCATCTATCATCTGGCGGCAACCATGGTCGGGATTAAACCGCTTACGATCATGCGTTTCAAACATCCGCCGCTGGCGTTAAAAAAGTGCGCGAGCTGCGCCGCTCAATGGCAGGAGCTGAAAACACTGTTTCAGGGCCGCCAGACCCTTGGCCTGCGTGTCCTGGAGTGTAATGCTCGGGGAGAAACCCTGTTGTTTTACCACCGCGAGGCCTGTCACAGGCTTCTGGGCATGTCGGAAATCAGAAACTTTCTTGAAGCTCAGGGATGGGGATATGGTTGGGAAACTATCCGTCAGCCCCACCTGTTTATAGATTTATGCATCAAAGAGTACCGGCAAAAAAGGTCGCTGCCGGTTGAGTTGGGGCTCTTTATGGGTATCCCCTTGAAGGATGTCAAGGGGTATATCGCAGGCGACAAGCAACAACACCTACTGACTGCGGGCTGGCAGATTTATGGCCGGCGCCATCCCTCTCTGGTGCTGGCCAATCTTTATCGGCGCCTGCGCCGCTATGCCATGCTGGCTTTTTTTCAACACCCCTTCGAGACCATCGTGGAACGTCTGGGCCGCAGCCGTCTGATCGAACGCCTGGAGCTGCTGGCCGAATAACCGAGGTTTGGCGGGAAAAGAGCAATTTAATTTTTATTACAAGAGGTTGTCATGGAAAATATGTTGTCGATTCCGGTTGAAAAACTGACCCTGCGGGAGAAGGTGGTGGCTTTTTTGCGCGGAGAAATTATTCACCAGCGCCTGCAGCCCGGTGAAAAGTTGACCGAACATGGTCTGAGTCGCAAGCTGAAAATCAGTCGTACGCCGATTCGGGAGGCCTTTTATCAGTTGGAGGCCGAAGGTTTTCTGGCGATTGAGCCCCGCAAGGGGGTCCGGGTTGCTGCGGATCTGCGGGTTTCGGATATTCGTAACTACTATGAAATCCGCAAGATCATGGAGGGCTTTGCCGCCCGGGAAGCGGCGCGCTCGGCTTCCTTTGAACAGCTTAAGCGCCTCAAAAGCTACAATCGGAGATTACTGCGTCTGCTGGCTTCCGGTCGCGCCTCGGGTCTGGGAATTGTCAAGGCCCATAATAACTTTCATGAATATATCGTCAGGCTCGGAAGTAATGAAAAAATGCATGAAATGTATGCCGATCTGGGAACCCGCTGCCTGCGTTTCCGTTTCATGACCACCGCGTTCATCGAGATCGACGACATTCGCAGGGATCATGAAGAAATTATCAGGGCTCTGGAGCAAGGTGATGGTTCGGCGGCCGAAGCCGCGGTCAGAAAAAACGCCGATCGCGGCCTGGAAACCCTGCTCGCGTCGCTGCCGGCCCGATTTTTCAGTCAGTCCGGGTTCGCGGCCTGATTAACGGATCGTCTCTCTACCGGACTATATCGACGGCTCGGTGAGCGATTATCCCCGCATTTTGTCTTTATGGTACAAAAGCCATCGTACTGATGCGGGAGAGGGCTATGTAATCCAAAGGGCTCTTACGGCCCGTAAACAATTGATCTTATTAGAACGATTTTTGTTTTTGGTGGAAAAAATTGTTGGGAAAAAACAAGAAAATAACCTGTAAGGCACTAATTGGAAAAGGAGAAAAAACATGAAAATCTTGGTTGCCGGTCTGGTGCTTCTGGCATTTATGACCTCGGGATTTCTCTCTTCGGCCGGAGCCCGGGAGCAAATTGAGCCAGCTCCGGTTGATAGTGAAAAGGTGGTGGTTACCGCGACCCGCTCCGAGATCGATCTGGCCGATGCCCCGGGGGCCATCACGCTGGTTGGAGCCGAAGAGATCAAAGTGAAGGGTGCCAATGATCTTCTTGATATTGTTCGCGACACCCCCGGTATTTCGCTTTTAGGCACCGGTCTTGGCGGCCGCAAAAAGATCAGTATCCGCGGCACCGAAAGCCGTCACACCCTGATCCTGGTTGACGGCATGCGGATTGCCACATCCGATGCGAATATCGGCCACTCCAACTTCCAGAACGACTGGTTTTCCATGGAAGATGTGGAACAGGTTGAAATCGTCCGGGGCCCGCTTTCGGCCCTTTATGGTTCCGAAGCCTTAGGCGGGGTGATCAATATTATCAGTAAACCGATCGCCGACCATTGGCGGGTTGGGTTTGATATGGGCGGCGGACTGTTGGCAAACGGCGAGAGCGGCGGCGACCAGCAGAGTTTCAGTTTCGCCGCGGCCGGACCTTTTCCCAATAAAAAATTCGGTATCTCTTTAGCCGCTGGTTATCTGAAAGAAGATGACGTATCCGATCAGGACGACTCTCGCTACTCGGAACTTGAGGGTAAAGAGACCATTTCAGGGAAGGTAAAACTCACCTGGCGGCCGGTCGACAACCAGACCTTTGCCTTTTTACTCAGCGGTATCCAGGAAAATCGCTGGAGAGATTCAGTAAGCCGCCAAGGTTCGTCCTACGAAGCTGCTGAATATGATCTCGAAAAATACCATGTCGCCCTGACCTGGAATGGCACTTTCGGGGCTTTCAAAACGGCGGTCAAGGCCTACCGTACCTCACTTGACTCCGATTATGATATCCCGTCCATGCAGAGCAAGAATACCATCACTGATGATATTCTGGATGCCCAGATCACTTATACGGGTCTTAAAAACCATATTTTTACCTTAGGCGGCGAAGCCCGGCTTGAAGATTTTGAAAATGATATTCTTAGAAGCGGTGAAGATGTCCGCCACTTAGCCCTCTTTTTTCAAGATGAAATCAGACTCTTTGCACGCTTAAGCCTGACCATCGGCGGCCGCCTCGATGATCACGAAGTTTTCGGCTCAGAATTCAGCCCCCGTATCTATCTGGTCTACAGCCTCTGGGATGAGCTGCGCCTGAAAGCTGGTTACGGACACGCCTTTAACGCCCCGACCATCAAGAATATGTCAAAAGACTACGTTGCAATTCGAGCCCATACCTTTTACGGCAATCCAAACCTCGACGCCGAAACCGCCGACAACTTCGAGATCGGTCTCGAATACAGCGGCAAAATCCTGCAGGCCGGGCTCTTCTACTTCTACAACGACATTGAAGATCTGATCGATACAAGATGTATCAATAACTGCGGAGCCCGCTACGGTCGAAAGTTTACCTGGGATAATGTGGCTGAAGCCGAGATCCAGGGTATTGAGACCAACGTTTCCGCGTCCCTGCCCTATGGTTTTGCCGTAAGCGCCAACTACACCTATCTCGACACTGAAGATAAAGGAACCGGCAAAGACCTGGAGGGCCGCCCGGAGCATCAGGGCAACATGAACCTCTCCTACACCCACGAAGGCTTAGGTTTAAGCGCAAGTTTGCGCTATCAATATATCGGCCGCCAATTGCTGGATAATAACTGCGTGCCGCATTACGATCTCTGGAACCTGTCGGCCACAAAATCGATAACCGATAATTTAAAACTACAGATCGGGATTGATAATATCGGTGACGAGCGCCTGGCCGACAAATCGCCTGACTTCAACTACGAAGAACGAGGACGCTTTATCTACGCCAGCCTGCGGGCTGTGTTTTAACAACAACCAAAGTTATAAGGAGAAGTAAAATGAAGAAACTATGTAAACTGATGACTATCTTTGGTCTGCTCTTGATTATCCCAGTCGCGGCCGCGGCCCATACCCTGTGGATTAATGCCACCGATTTCACCCCTGAACTTCGGCCCAGATTCGGCGCCGCCACAATCACTTTTTTTGGCTACGGGCACCGCTACCCCGTGGCCGATTTTCTCGAAGAGGATCATCTGGCCAAGTTTCAATTGGTTAAAGGCGAGGATAAAAAGGATCTTAAACCTAATCCCGGCGGCTTCCTGGCCACTGAGATCAAGTTCAAAGAGGCCGGAGCCTATATTGTAAGTGCCGCCTTAAAACCCGGCTACTACACTATGAACATGGAAAATGGCCGACCCCACCACCACTTAAAACCGATGACCGGGCTCGACAACGTCTTCCTAAGCCTCTACTACGAACAGTACAGTAAAGCTCTGATTAGCGTCGGAGAGACCGCCGGTGACGCCTTCTCACAAGTTCTGGGCGACAAAATGGAGATTATTCCGCAACAGAATCCCTGTCACCTCAAACCGGGTGACATCCTGGAGATAAAAGTTCTGCTCAGCGGAAAAGCCGCCCCTTTTTGCTGGGTACATGCGACTTACGACGGATTTTCCAATACTGATGATTTCGCTTTTGCCACCAAGACCAATGCAGAAGGCATGGCCAAAGTCCGCATTTTGCGTTACGGTAACCAGCTCATCAAGGTCGACAAAAAACAGCCGGCCAGCAGTGCATACGCCAAAAAGTGCATCGAAGAGCACTATACCGCCACCATGACCTTTGAAATCAAATAAACCACCCCTAAGGAAGGCTTGTCCCGATGTTCAAACTGATCTTTCGCGTTTCGCGATTTGTTCATAAATACTTAGGTCTCATAGCTCTGGTCTACTTCCTGGGAATGGGTGTCAGCGGCATTTTGCTCAATCATCCAGCCCTGTTGCAGAAGTTCTCTCTGCCGCTCGGATGGTTGTCTGACAGTTTCCAGTATCGAGCGTGGAACCGCTGGAGTTTGAGGGACGCAGTTTTTTCCGAACAACAACCCGAAAAGGTCTACGTCGCGGGCAAGGAGGGGGTCTGGATGAGTTGCAATGCGGGGCGCAGTTTTACCCCGGCAAGTACCGGCCTGCCTGAGTCCGCCTACCTACGTGACACAAACTGTCTGCTGCTGGTTGAAAACCACGTTCCCACCAGGCTTTTTGCCGGCACCAAGGATGGACTCTATTACTGCTCTCCCGATGAGCTTCGCTGGCAAACAGTGCTAAATCCGCACCTCCAACAAACTGAAATTGTTGACCTGCTGCAAATCGACCAGGAAATTTTCGTATTTACCGAAACCGGCTGTTTTGTTGCACCTCTCTCTCCGGGCGCACCGGTTTTTGAGGCGCGGGACCTGAAAACGCCTCCGGGTTTCAAGCCCCGCGCCCCTTTTTTCCGTTTTTTACTAAAACTTCATGACGGCTCCCTGTTTGGACCGACGGGCCGCCTGATTGCAGATATTATCGGGTTGGTTTTAATCTTTCTGTCGCTGTCAGCCTTCTATCTCTGGTACGTACCCTGGCGGCGGCGAATGCGAGAATATCGTAAGCCCCGCTATTACAAATTTCTCTACCGTTACCATTTAAAGCTCGGTATCTACGCTTCACTCTTATTGGCGATCTGCGCCTTGACCGGGATATTTTTGCGACCACCGTTTTTAATGGCGATTGCCAGGCTCCAAACACCTGAACTTCTGCAATCTACAAATCTGATCGCTGAAAACCGTCTGGGTCGGATTCATCAAGCTGCCTGGCTTAAGGCAAACAACAAATTATATCTGGCCACCGAAAATGGACTGTTTTCCGGTTCTCCCAACGCTGACAGCCCCTTTGCAGCCGTCGATACGAGCCGATTGTCGATCCATGGCATGGGGGCCACTGTCCTTGAACCTTTAGCTGATGACAGCCTCCTGATCGGCTCATTCAGCGGCCTGGCTAAATGGCATCCTGAAACCGGCATAGTCACAAATCTTGTCACCGACAAAACCACTCAGCCCCGACACTCAGGCGGCGCCATGGTCGCGGCTGCCGTAATCAATAACGGCACACCTAAATTCTGGTGCGACTATCGCCGGGGTATGAGACCTTTTCCGGGAGAAAGTTCAGCTGCGACAGAGATGCAGGCCGGCGATTTTGCATCATCGTTTACGATGCCGGAAAAAATCAGCAAGAAAAGTCGTATCTCCCTGTGGCACTTTTTCTTTGAGTTTCATAACGGACGGATTTTTCAAGACCTCTTCGGCCGTTACACCTGGCTCATCGCTCCTCTTGGCGGACTGGCCTTGTTAATTGTTACTCTTTCAGGAGTTTATGATTGGTTTTACCGGCGTGTATTGCATTAACCTTTTGTCCATGGCGGACCCGTGAAAAAGATGAACCACAATGAGCGTTGCAAACAGAGTCCCAATTCCGATCATAAGGTGCAGAGAAACTTTGGCATGACCTCTGACTCTTACGTTGCGTGCCCCTGAAATTATCTTTCTGATGTGGTCGGATATTGTGGCGGTCCTAATTGATCCTTGCCCTCACGCCGGCAAAAAAGGCCAGACGATCTCCCTGCTGGAATCCGGGGAGCCTGCCATCTATGGTCCGCAAATCTGGATAATGGAGGCGTTGCAAGAGAGCGGACCCGGTTATTATTCCGGGGGGCAGCAGCTTTAATGCCGCCAATGCCGCTTTGCAGAAAGGAGTGACCTTCGGGGTCGAGGCGCGTTCCGCCATCCTGACCAACGGCGCCGGTCTCCGGCCGGAATACCAGGGCGCCGACACTCTTGTAAAACTGGCGGCCAGTCGTTCCCTCGTGGTCTTTTTTCCCATGCATGTGGACCTGAAAAAACTGGTGCCCGAGCTGCGGGGACATTATCCGGCGGACACGCCGGTCGCCGTGGTTGTGGAAGCCGGATACGCCGCAAAGGAGAGGGTGATTCGCGGTACC
>DSCM01000030.1 GCA_011049115.1 Pseudomonadota bacterium | reverse complement strand
ACCCTGAAAGAAGAGGAGAAGCAGCGGCGGCGGGAACTCGAACAACAGCTGCATCGGGCCCAGAGCATGGAAACCATCGGTCTGATGGCCGGAGGCGTGGCCCATGATTTAAACAATATTCTCTCCGGGATTGTCAGCTATCCGGATTTCCTGTTGCTGCAACTGCCCAAGGAAAGCAGCCTGCGCAAACCCCTGATCACGATCAAGGAATCCGGAGAACGCGCCGCGCAGGTCGTGGCGGATCTTTTGGCCGGCGCCCGCGAGATTATCGATCTGAACGACCTGATCGATAAATTCCTGGCGTCTCCGGAACTGCTCAAAATCAAGGAAAATTATCCCGCCATCTTGATCGAGAAGGATCTTGAAGTCGGGCTCTTCAACCTGTCCGCCGCCCCCGGCAACCTGCAGAAATGCCTCTTGAACCTGATCCTGAACGCGGCCGAGGCGATCAACGGTCCGGGACGGATTTAGAACCGCACCAGAAATCACCGGCGTGAGAGTTCGGAAGCGGAGGCGCCGGCAGACAAGGCTTTCGTCATGCTTCAGGCCAGCGACAACGGCCCCGGCATCGGGACGGAGGACGGCAAGCACATCTTCGAACCTTTCTACACCAGGAAAAAAATGGGGCACAACGGCACCGGCCTGGGGCTGACCGTGGTCTGGAACACGGTCAGAGAACACGGCGGAGAAATTAGCGTTTTCTCCGAATCCGGCCGGGGCGCGACCTTTACCATTTATCTGCCGGCCACGCCGGAACTTATTATCTGCGTGCCGCCGCAGGAAATCGATCAAGCTCGGCTTATGGGCCGGGGAGAAAGCATCCTGGTTGTCGATGACGAGCCCCGACAACGGGAAATCGCGGAAAAAATATTGACTTCCCTGGGCTATCGGGTCAGGCAGCGTGGCTTCGGGCGAGGCCGCCATCGACTATCTGCAAACCCGACAGGCCGACCTGCTGCTGTTGGACATGATCATGAGCCCGCGAGTCTCAACGGGCACCAGACCTTTGCCGAGATCATCAAATTCAGACCGGAACAAAAGGCCCTAATCGTCAGCGGATTCTCCAACAGCGAGGACGTCGAAAGCGCGCTGGACGCCGGGGCCGGAAAATTCATCAAGAAACCCTACCTGCTCAGACAGCTGGCCCAGCCTGGCGGAAATCGATGGCGAGCTGATTTTGGCCGAAGAGCAATCACCACCAAGTCTGCGGCAGGGCGTGGTTCAGGTACTCAGGGAAAAGGATTTCTGGCCGGTGGCGCTCTGGTTCTTTCTCGATTGCTGAATTTTTTCGGCTTTGGGGCGTTGTGGAGCGGCCCCTATCTGATGCAGGTCCACGGTCTGAGCCGGGCTCAGTCGGGGGCGATTCTGAGCATGATTGCCCAGGGCATGATCATCGGTAGCCCGCTGCTCGGATATCTTTCGGAAAAGGTTCTACGCCGTCGCAAAAAGGTTTTCATCTTTGCGACGGCGCTTCTATCCCTGGTGCTGTTCTGTCTGAAACTCTTTCCAGGCAATCTGCCCCATGCCCTGCTCTATCTGCTGTTCTTTCTTTTTTCCTTGAGCTCGTCGGCGATCGTCGTCATCGATTTCACCACCACCAAGGAACTTTTCCCCCTGGCCGTCGCCGGCACCTCGGTCGGCATGGTCAACCTTTTCCTTTTCCTGGGTGGGCGGGGCCGTATTTATGCCGCTGCTGGGGCGGATTCTGGACCATTTTCCGCGAACGGCCACCTGGGCCTACGCTCCGCAGGCCTATTCCCACCTGCTTCTGCTGCTTTGCGGCAGCGCGCTGCTGGCCCTGGTCTGCACCTTTTTCATGCGCGAAACCTTCAAAGCCACGGCAACGGCGGGAAAAAGGTAAACCCTAAGCAAGGAAAACAGCCCGACAAAGTGTCACTTCAGCGGTAAAGCACTCAAACCGGCGCGCCAGTCATAGGTTTTGCTGTCGTACAGCATGAAAGCGGTAATCGGCTGACTCGACTCGATTACCATCGAGCCGGAAAGATCGCGCCCGAAAAGATTGCGCAGATTATCCTGCACGCTGCCGCCGGCCGGAATCGAGGAAGTTTTACTGGCAACCAGCGTTCCCGCCTGGTTATAATACTTGTAGGTCAGGTTCGCCGCCGCGCCATTGGGGTTACAGGCCATGACCAGGGAATTCCAGTTACCGGCGTCGGCGGCCAGATGAGAAAGCAGAAATCCGGTGTGCAGGCCGGACTTCATGTCCATGTCAAACATCAGGGGCGGATTTGACTGACCGATCAGGGCTAAGCCGTCAAGCGCGGTCGAGGATTCAATCTTGATCCAACCCTCGGCGCCGGAGGGGACGGCGGCGACATAGACCGTCTGCCCCAATGCCGCGATGGTTCCGGTTTCCTGATCCAGGGCGGCACCGCCGCTGCGGCCGTAACAGCTGACCTTGAAATTGCAGCTTTTATTTTCGGCGTTGGCCAGCGCCAGCCCGGTCCAGCGCGCCGCATAGCCGTCGTCGGTGGAAAAATAGGGAACGTAGTAAGTGCGGACGTAACCGGCACTGCCGGCGCAGATGCCGACGACGTAGGCGGACGGGGCCGCCTGGGCGGCGTAATAGCTTCGATCCCAGACATGGTCGCCGGCGATCTGGTTGTCGGAAAGATTATAATAGCTGTAGCGAACCCGCCCCGCCACGTCGGGAATCGGATCGTCCCAGGTGGCATCGACATGAAACCAGGCGGAACAGAGGTAAACCAGATTCCAGGCGTGCGCCTCTCCCTTGCCGGTACCGTGCACGATCCGCGCCGGAATTCCGGCGCTATCCAGCAGTTTAAAGAGCAACAGGGCGTAGCCTTCACAAACCGCCGTGTGGTCAAACAGGGCGTCATAGATCGAATGCCGGATTAAGGTTGTGTCATAGGCGACATTAAGCACCACCCAGTCATGCATGGCCTTGGCCTTTTCTTCGTCATTCATACCGGGGGCAAGAATGGCAGCGAGGATCTGACTGATACGACTGCTGATTTCAGCCTCCTGGGCCAGGGTGGTGTCATAAGCCACCGTAAAAACAATGGTCACGTCATTATTGCCGCCCGACCAGTTCCAGCTTCCGCCCTTCCAACTGAAGCGCAGATAATCGTCGCTTCTTTCAATCTCATCCAGAGCCTGATCAATGATTGAACCCACCGCGGCGAAAGTAAACGCATACTGCAGGCGCAGGGAAAAAGCGGTTTGCCGATTGCGCATGGCGGTGTGCAGGGCTTCCCTGAAAGCGCTGTACGAATTGCAGACCACTGTGGCGGTTCGGCTTTCTCCGGAACCGAGGCGACTGAAATCAGCTTCGTAACGATCCGCGAAAATGGGGTTGATACGGTCGGCGGCGCCCTCCAGGGTCTGCGAAAACGATGGACGCAAAAGTGAGAAAAAAACGCACCCGGCCAGCAGCGGCAACAAGAGGTAAACCTTTTTCGTTTTCATGACAGGGTTTCTCCTTACTGAACCGGAATCGCGCTCAGGCCCGCCTTCCAGACGGTGGTTTTGCTGTCGTACAGCAAAAAGGCGGTAATCGGCTGAGTCGCTTCGATAATCATTGATCCGGCCAAGGCCTGACCAAAAAGGGTATAAAGATTTGTCTGCACGCTCCCCCGGGCGGCCAGGCCGCCGCTTCTGGTGGCGACCAGTCCGCCGCCGGTGTTATAAGCCTTATAAGTGATAGTGGCGGGACTATCGTTGGGGTTACAAATCATGACCAGGGAATTCCAGCTGCCGGCGTCGGCGGCCAGATGAGCCAGTTTCAGGCGGCTGTGCAGCGTGGTCTTAAGATCCATGTCAAACATGCTCTCCGGCCGGGACTGACCGACCAGTGCCAAGCCCTGAAGCGGCTCGGTCGAGGAAAGCTTGATCCAGCCTTCGGAAGCGGCCGGCACCTGAGCCGCGAAGGAGGTCTGACCATTGGCGGCGATTTCTTTGGTTTCGGAATTGAGCAGTAAGCCTGCGCGGCTGAAATATTCGACCTTCACCTGATTGACCTGGCCGTTGCGATTGGTCAGGGCCAGACCGGTCCAGCGGCCGGCGGCGCCGTCATTGGAAAGATAGGGAACATAGCTGTAGTTGTCGTAGGCCGGACCCGAGCCGCCGCTCGGAGGAACATATTGCAGCCAGTCGGTAAACAGGGCCTTATTGGCGGACACCAGCCGGGCCCCGGAATTATAGTTTGGATGATTGTTGTTCCAGATGCTCACGGCGACGACGCGCCGGGCCTTGGTGGTCGAATTATAGATATACAAGGGCCCCCCGTAGCCGCCGTTGGTGATGTCGATATCGGTTTTCATGAGGCGATTGTTCAGACCTTCATAGCCCAGCACATGTCCGCCCATCCCCCACATATCCCAGCTTTTCGCACCCTTAACGTAACCCGGGTAACCGGCGTAATTCAGCCGAGTGGGCTCATAGTCAAACTCCAGGGCCATGAAGGTATCAATTCCGGGAAACCTTTCCTTAAGCAGCAGGACGCCATAACTATACTCCGACTTACCGGTATCGTGAAAGGCGCTGCTGACCGCTTTGTTGCAGTTGGAAATCCGGCCAAAGGGGGCTTCCGTTCGCTGTTCACCTTGATTATAGTAAGCCCCCGGAATCACGACAAAATTACGGTACCAGGTTTTAACATCAAAATCATACAGAGCCCAGGCCGTGGTAACCACGGCATAGGGACTGATCATGAACCCGCTGTAAGAATACCACTCGGCCGTGGGCTCCCAAAAGGCGTCGATAAAGGCGATGGTATGCCAGGGAAACCCGGTGGTGTCAGTTACCTTGATCAGGTCATCCTGGCCGATGATCCCGGTTCGGGAAAATTGGCTTTCCGCCTGCGCCCCTTGAGCGTAATCGTTGTCGATTTCAACCAGACGCGAGGCATTGAGCAGGATCTGGGCCTCATCGGCCCGCAGCCGCCGCGCTTCGGGACGAATCATTTCCAGCGCCAGGCGAACTTCTCCGTCAGCGGTGAAAAATTCATATTCTTTCCATTCGTACAGGGTGTTTTCAATCACCTGTATGACCAGGTGGTCGGGCTTTTCGTCGGCCAGGCCCAGGGGACAGTCGATAACCGGCAGATCAAGCATCGCCACCCTCTTTTCCGCCAGCCGGACGCCCAACTGCGGCCAGGGCACGGCTTCGGGCAGCGCCGCGGCCCAGCCCCAGGTTACATGAAAGAACAACAGGCCGCCGACAACCAGTTTTCCCGCCAAAACATGTAGTAGTCTGTTTTTCATAAATAACCCACCTTGTTTTAAGCGCACGGATAAATTCATAAAAGCCTACCGCCAACAACCCTTCGGCAAAAGGCCTTCACATATTTGTTTACGAATCGGTATATTTACGTCGAAAAGTCAGAGAAAGACGGATTGTAACTATTGAGCGCCGCAGGTCTCAGCTCGTCTTGGGGGTTAAATACAGAAAAAAGCAGAGGACACGACCTGATTTCTGCAAAAATTGGGAATGGCTTCCCCTGGTTTTTCCGGCTTGGCTGAATAGTTACAACGGATTTAAATCACCTCTGGGCGGATTTGAATCTATAGTTTAAATCAGCTGTTGTCAAATAAAAAAGGGGGAGACGGAATTTTCCGCCTCCCCCATCTAAAAATCGGCCACTATTTCAAATGTTACAGAGATTGTAACCTATTTGTCGCCGACCGCCTTCAGCATCAGATTGGTCATGCGTCGACAAAAAAGTTCGGGAGAACTCACCTTTGAACCTTCGGTCAGCAGGGCCTGGTCATACAGCAGTTCGGCAAACTCTTTGAGGTTGTCACTTTCTCCCTGACTGCGATGAAGTTCACGCATGCGGGTTAAAAGTTCATGCTCGGGATTGATTTCCAGAACCCTTTTGCTGGGTGGGACCGGCTGATTCGCGGCCTTCAGAATCCGTTCCATGCTGGCGCTGAGATCATGCTCGCCGGCGACCAGACAAACCGGACTGCCCGTCAGACGCCGGGAAATGCGCACCTCGGCCACTTTCTCGGCCAGGGTTTTTTTGATAAAATTCAGAAGCCCGGCAAAGTCATCGGCCAGGGTTTTGGTCTTTTCCTCGCTCGCCTTTTTCTCTTCCTCATTCTCCAGGTCGATATCCCCCTTGGCCGCTGATTTCAGCTGCTTGCCTTTGTACTCATAAAGCCCCTGAATCACCCACTCATCCACCGGGTCGGTCAGCAGGAGAACCTCGAAATTCTTCTTTCCGAACATTTCAAGATGGGGAGACGCCGCCAACACCTCGCGGTCCTCTCCGGTGATATAATAGATCTCCTTTTGCTCCAGCGGCATCCGGTCCAGATAGGCCTTCAGGGTGGTGAGCTCATCCCCGGCGGTTGACGAACACAGCAAGAGATCGGCAATCGCTTCCCGATTTTCATAGTCGGTGTGCAACCCTTCCTTGAGCACCTGGCCGAAGCTTTTCCAGAACTTAAGATAGGTTTCCCGTTCCTTGTCCAGCATGACCGCCAGTCGTTCCAGAACCTTCTTGACCAGATTCTTTTTAATCTTGCCGACGATCCGGTCATGCTGTAAGATTTCACGGGAAACATTGAGGGAAATATCGGCCGAATCAACCACGCCCTTGATAAAACGCAGATAGGCCGGCATCAGCTCCTCGCAGTTGTCCATGATAAAAACCTTCTTGACATAGAGCTGCATTCCCGACTTGTTGTCCGGAGTAAAAAGATCAAACGGCGCTTTTTCCGGAATATACATCAAAGCATTGTACTCAAGAATCCCTTCGGCATTGATGTGAATGATATCCAGCGGGTCGGTCCAGTCGTGCGCGATATGTTTGTAAAACTCCTTGTACTCCTCGTCTGTGACTTCGCTTTTACGCCTGCACCAGAGCGGCTTCATTGAGTTCAGGGTTTCCGTGGTTATCTTCTTGACCGGCGTTGCCCCCTCAATCTCCTTGCCCTCATCATCTTTCGGGGTTTCCTGGCGTTCAATATCCATGGTGATCGGATAGGTGACAAAATCCGAATATTTTTTAACGGTCGAGCGTAGCACCCATTCCTGGGTAAAATCCTGGTCCCCATCCCCGGCTTCCTTGAGATGCAGAGTTATCCGGGTGCCGCGCCGCGGCTCATCGCATTCTTCCACGGTATAGCTGCCGTCTCCGGCGGACTCCCAGCGATAGGCCGTGTCGGCCTGCGGCGCCCTGGTCGTCAGCACCACTTTGTCGGCGACCATGAAACTTGAGTAAAAACCCACCCCGAACTGACCGATGAAATCGATATCGGAAGCGCTCTTATCCTTTTGGGACAGCGCTTTCACGAAAGCCTTGGTTCCGGATTTGGCGATGGTCCCCAGATTCTCGATCAGCTCGTCATGCGTCATGCCGATACCATTGTCAATGATCGAGACGGTGCGCTCCTTAGCATCGGTTTCTATCCGAATCTTCAATTCAGTATCATCACCAAGCAAGGCTTGATCGGTCTGACTTTTAAATTTCAGTTTATCGAGAGCATCGGAAGCATTGGAAATTAACTCACGTAAAAAAATCTCCTTATGGGAGTAAAGCGAGTGAATGATCAAATCAAGCAGTTGCTGTATCTCGGTTTCAAACTTTTTAGTCTCTTTAGCCATGTTACCGTTCACCTCTTCCCATCAATATCATAAGGTTGCAATAATGAAAATACCTGCCGCCGTAAACGCCGGCGGCGGCGGATGATTCCGCCAAGCGGTTGGCAGACAAGATATTGTCGACCGGCGGCCTTGTCAAGGGTTGGAATATTTTTATCCGGGCCCCGGCCTCGACCCTCTGAAAAGTTGACAAGCCGTCCGGCAAATGTCATAAGGCCGGAGTTTTTATCGTCCTTTCCTGAATTTTCCAGAGAGACAATGCTTCAGTATCTTTTGCTCTTCGCCGTGGGTCTGATCGCCGGCGCTCTGAATGTCATCGCCGGCGGCGGCTCTTTTCTGACGATTCCCCTGTTGATTTTCATGGGGCTGCCGCCGGTGATCGCCAACGGCACCAACCGGGTCGGTATTTTGTGTCAAAACATCGCGGCTTCCTGGCGTTTTCACCAACACGGAGTGGTTGAGTGGCGCCATGTGCGCTGGGCCGCGGTTCCAGCGGTCATCGGCGCTCTGCTCGGTTCAAAACTGGCGGTGGCGATCGGCGATGAACTTTTTAAAAATGTTCTCGCCGGCCTGATGATCACGGTTACCCTTTGGACCATCTGGGATCCCCTGAAAAACAAACATCAAGAGAGACGGCCTGAATCTTTCAACCGGGCGGCGCTGGCCGGAGGTTTCTTTCTGGTGGGGATCTACGGCGGTTTTGTCCAGGCCGGGGTTGGCTTTCTGATTCTCGCGGCAACCACCATGGCCGGCCTCGATCTGGTCAAGGGCAATGCCGTCAAGGTTTTAAGTATTCTGGCCTACACCTTTATATCTCTGGGAATCTTTGCCTGGGAAGGAAAGGTTGTCTGGTCTCTCGGACTGATTCTGGCCGCCGGCACCATCGTCGGCAGTCAAATCGGAGTCCATCTGACGATTCTTAAAGGCCATCACTGGATCAAACGGGTGGTCACCGCAGTTATCATCATGATGGCGGTCAAGCTGATTATTTCCTGATGCGAAAGTCGGTACGGCAACCCCAAAGCGGCGCTTACGGCCCGCACCCGACAGTACTCACGATGGCCGCAGACAGAGACTCTCATTAGATCGTTTTCTTTTTTCTTCACGCCGAAAATATTCTGCGAGGGATCTGGTAAAGGCGCCCTTTCACAAAGGCACGTCATCAATGATATCGGCGGCTTCGTCAATGGCCGCATCAATGCTGTCACCGCAGATCGGTATCACCGAGATGACGGCGCCCCCGACCCGCATGGGCACCGTCACCACCTTGGTGATGAGACAGCCGCTGGTTAAAAACATCAGCATAAAGATTAAAGTTACCTGGGCAAAACGCATGCCGTCCTCCGTTCAAAACATAAATGTTTTATAACTATTCAGCGCAGATGATTTCAGTTTCTCGTAAGACGTGAAAATCTGAAAAATCGGGAACCTGACCTGATTTTTATAAGAAATTTGGTCGGGCCCCTTGCTTTCCCGGGCTGACTGAATAGTTACCATTGTGCTTAAATTGTCCTTGCTCGTTTTACGCAATCGCGGTTATATGAAAAACCATTTTTTACATCTTGCGAGAACCGCAACCGTCGGCGACGAAAGACCTTGTCGTTGACCGGAGGGAAACATGAAAGCCGAAATCTTAGCCACCGGCGATGAGCTGCGTAGCGGCGCTCTGATTGACACCAATTCCGCCTGGATCGCCAGAGAACTTGAAAATCTGGGCTGCATGATAACCCGCCATACCTGCATCGGCGACGACCTGGATGGTCTGACCCAGGTTTTTCTTGAGATCTCCGCGCGCGCCGCGATCGTCATCGTCACCGGCGGACTGGGACCGACCCTGGACGACTTGAGCCGGGACGCCGCGGCTCGGGCCTGCGGGCTTGAGCTTGTCAATGATCCAGAAAGCCTGGAAAAAATCAAATCTTTTTTCCACGCGCGCGGCCGGGAAATGCCTCCTAACAATCTACGCCAGGCGCTGTTTCCGGCCGGAGCGGTGATCTTGCCCAACCCGATCGGCACGGCTCCCGGTTTCCGTCTGGAGATCAACGGCGGCCTTTTTTTCTTTCTCCCCGGGGTGCCGGCGGAGATGAAAATGATGTTCAGCGAACAGGTCGCGCCTGCTATCGTCCGGCTCACTCACGCTTGCGCCGCTTGCCAAACCACAACCCTTACCACTTTCGGCCTGGGGGAGTCAGCGGTTGAAGAACGGCTGGCCGGGTTCAACCTCGAATTTCCCGATATCAGGCTCGGTTATCGCGCGGCTTTCCCGGAGGTTCAGATCAAGCTCTATCCGCAGACGGTAAAGCAAACCCTTCCGGCCCGCGAAACGGAAAGGGCTCTTGCCTGGTTGCGCCTGAAGCTTGGCCCTAAACTGGTCTGCGAGCGGGGGCGCTCACTGGCGGAAGTTGTCGGAGACTTGCTACGAAAACAAAAGGCCACCCTGGCCGTCGCCGAAAGCTGCACCGGAGGTCTGCTCGCCAGTCTTTTGACCGACATCCCGGGTAGCTCGGATTATTTTCTTTTCGGAGCCGTAACCTATAGCAATCAGGCCAAGGAAAAGATTCTTGGGGTAAAACCGGAAATTCTCGCCGGCTGGGGCGCGGTACATGAAAAAACCGCGGCCGCCATGGCCGAAGGCGTGCGCTCCCTGAGTGAGGCAACGTATGCCCTGGCAACCACCGGAATCGCCGGGCCGAACGGTGGCTCCCCGGACAAACCGGTCGGCTCCGTTTGTATCGCCTTGGCGGGACCGCGAAACACCCAGAGTAAACGCTATATTTTCCCCTTCAACGACCGCCTGATGAACAAAAAAATTTTTGCCGCCCAGGCTCTTAACCGGTTGCGCCTGGAATTAAACGGCCCGCAACCAACAACCCGCGCATAGATTTTACTGGACAAAAATGCCGTGAACAACCTATTATAGGGCTTTAATTTTTTGACACGAAAAGATTCAATTTCATGGTCTGATTTAGGTGAAAAGACTATAATCTCTGATCAAAAAGGACATCTAATTTTGCTGAAAGGATTTCAGAAACAATATCTTCGCGGACTAGCTCATGCCTCTAGGCCGGTGGTTATGATCGGCCAGAAAGGGATCAATGAAAACCTTTTACAGGCTTTCACGGAAGCCCTGGAAAGTCACGAGCTGATCAAAGTCAAATTTATCGATTTCAAGGAAAAGGAGCAGAAAAAAACGCTGATCGCCGAACTTGAGGAAAAAACCTATGCCCAGTTGGTGGGGCTGACCGGACATACTGCGATTTTCTTTCGCCAGAATCGTGACCCGGAAAAAAGAATAATTTCTGTTCCCAAGGAGAAAAAATAACCCATGACCGCGGAAGTAAACAAGATTATCTACTCGATGATTCGGGTCAGCAAACAATATGATAACAAACCGGTGCTTAAGGATATCAGTCTTTCCTATTTTTACGGCGCCAAAATCGGGGTTCTGGGCCTCAACGGCTCCGGCAAATCGACCCTGCTGCGGATTCTGGCCGGAGTGGAAACCGAATTCAACGGCGAAACCACCATCGCTCCAGGTCTCAGCGTCGGTCTTCTCGAGCAGGAACCCCAACTCGATAACCAGCTGACCGTTCGTCAGGTGGTTGAGCAAGGGGTTCAGGAAACCGTTGATCTGTTGCAGGAATACAACCGGATAAATGAACAATTTGCCGAACCGATGTCGGATGAAGCCATGGATAAGCTCATCGCCCGTCAAGGAGAGGTTCAGGAAAAGCTTGACGCCGCCGATGCCTGGGATCTTGATGCTCGTCTGGAAATGGCGATGGAGGCCCTGCGCTGTCCTCCGGCTGAAGCCGAGATCCGGGTGCTTTCCGGTGGAGAACGGCGCCGAGTGGCTCTTTGCCGGTTGCTACTGAAAAAACCAGATATTCTTCTGCTGGATGAACCGACCAATCATCTCGACGCCGAAACCGTGGGCTGGTTGGAACAACATCTTCAGCGTTACGAAGGAACCGTCATCGCGGTCACCCATGACCGCTATTTCCTCGACAACGTCGCGGGCTGGATTCTGGAACTTGACCGCGGCCAAGGGATTCCCTGGAAGGGGAACTATTCTTCCTGGCTGGAACAGAAGGAAAAAAGACTGGCGCAAGAAGAAAAAGAAGAATCAGCCCGACGCAAGACCCTGCAGCACGAACTTGAATGGATTCGCATGACGCCAAAAGGTCGTCACGCCAAGGCCAAGGCCCGCATCAAAGCCTACGAGGAACTGCTGGGTAAAGAGGGCGAAAAACGTGGCCGCGAGCTGGAAATCTATATTCCACCAGGGCCGCGTCTGGGCAAGGTCGTGATTAAGTGCGAAAAGTTAAGCAAGGCCTTCGGCGAGCGCCTACTTTTCGAAAACCTGACCTTCGCCCTGCCTCCGGGAGGCATTGTCGGGGTTATCGGTCCTAATGGTGCCGGCAAAACCACACTTTTCCGACTGATCACCGGCCAGGAGACTCCGGATAGCGGTTCCATTCATCTGGGAGAAAGCGTCCAGCTTGCCTATGTCGACCAGAATCGTGACGCTTTGAATCCGGATGACAGTATCTGGCAGGCGATTTCGGAAGGTCACGAAACGCTCATGCTCGGCAATCGCGAAGTCAATTCTCGAGCCTACGTCGGACGTTTTAATTTTTCCGGCGCCGACCAGCAGAAAAAGGTCGGCTTGATGTCCGGCGGTCAGCGCAACCGGGTGCATTTGGCCCGCATGTTGAAATCGGGCGGCAATGTCCTCCTCCTGGACGAACCGACCAATGATCTCGATGTCAATACCCTCCGGGCGCTGGAGGAGGCACTGGAAAACTTCGCCGGCTGCGCGGTCATCATCAGTCATGATCGCTGGTTTCTCGATCGCATTGCCACCCATATCCTGGCTTTTGAAGGAGAAAGCCAGGTTGTCTGGTTCGACGGCAATTACTCGGAATATGAGACGGACCGCAAGCGCCGGCTCGGAGCGGCTGCAAACCAGCCCCAACGAATTAAGTACCGTCATCTGACCAGAAAATAATAAATTGCAACTATTCAACCTCGGGTCCGGATCTCGGAAATAATTGGATTTACCAGAATAACCAGGCAGGCTGAATAGTTACAAAAAGTTTTTATAAAATCTTATCTTTCCCACCAAGGAGCGTATTTTGAAAATTGGCTTTACCGGTATTGAACTTGAGGAAGGGAAAATTAAATTTAATGATGCCCGGCTTAAAGCTCTGGAAAAGAAGGACAATCCTAAAAAGGTTTCTCCTTTTTTCGCCGAATTTATCCGGGACGAGCTGGTGCATGTTGAGGCAATTATCGTCCCGCGCGAGAAAATCCTTGACCTTCTGATTCTTGATCTTGAAAAGATAGAAACCCGACTCTCCAGGGTCAGTGATCAGGAGGAGACGGCCCTGCTGCAGAGAGCCCAGGAACAACTTGAAAATGAAGTCCCGCTGTGCGATGCCGGCTTTCGCCCGGAAGAGGCCGGCCTTATCTTACAGGCCGACCCTTTAAGCTTGAAAGCGGTGGTTCAGATCGAGGGCAACGAATCAACCGATGAACTCATTGAAAAGGTGCTGGATAAGACCGGCTATATGTTTTTTTATACCAGCGGTCCGAGTGAATCTCATGCCTGGCTGGTAAAGAAAGGCTCCAGCATCATTACCTGTGCCGCCAAGATTCACTCCGATCTGGCCCGCGGATTCATAAAAGGCGACGTCGTTGCTTTTCAGGATTACCTCGCATGCCACAATTTCAATGACTGTAAAAGCAAGGGCCTGGCGCGGGTGGTGGACCGTGATTATATCGTTGAGCCTGGTTCCATAATCGAAATCCGTTTTAATGTCTGAGTCCGAGGGCACCGCAATAAAATCTCGAACTGGTTCAATCTCCCGTTTCAGCCGATTGTCGGCAACAAAGATAATCGAAAAAAAATTATATTTTTCTTTGATTATCTTCTTGCAATATCATGAAAAGTAAGTTATTGTGCGTTAATTCAATCCGGTGGACTTGCCTGGCAAGCCTGCTGGTAATTTACAACGTCGCTTCAGAGCGGCATTTTTTGCAAGAGGATGTTATGTCAGAGTTAGTCGAAGGTACGGTAAAATGGTTCAATGATGAAAAGGGTTTTGGCTTTATTGAACAGGAAGGAGGAAATGACGTTTTCGTTCATTTCAGTGCAATCAACGGATCAGGCCGGAAGACACTTCACGAAGGCCAGAAAGTCTCTATGGAAGTAACCCAGGGACAAAAGGGGCCTCAGGCTGAAAATGTCACCCCGCTTTAATTAACGAACAGCCGGCGTTACCTCAGGGTTTCGCCGGCTGTTTTTTGCCCCCTCTCTTTTCTGCTTGCCCGTGAATTTCTCCACATCCCGCTGTTCGTCCCCTTTTTTCAATCCCTAAAAAAGCAACTTATGGTCTTCCCCTGCGGCCAAGTTTCACCCGCGACCTGATTTTTCAGCCACACCCTGATTAAGTTGCGTGACCAGAGACACCGTTTCTTAAAGCAGCTACGACATCGTATATATTCTCGCCGCGAATACCCGACCCTCGCCCGCTTTCCGCTTCCGCCCCGGCTTCTCCTCCCGAGAACCATGGATAGAGCCAAAAACGAGAGGGCCCAGTTACAGCTTCTAGTGCGAGGCGCCCGAAACCTGAGGCATGAGGCGGATATAAACGTACACTGCCGTGACAAAGGCAAAAGGGGGGACGAAGCCATCAATAATATCTTGACAACTTTCGCCGCCATTGTATATTAAAACGATACTTGATCAGCTACCGACGCCGGGGCTGGACAAGGGCAAGTATCCTGAAGAACCGAGCGTAACAGGAGATGTGAATATGGAGCACACCAAGAAACCCGATCTGAGACCTGAAGAACGGATCACCTTGGATTACCAACGTCTGGTCAGGGAATGCGATCTCCACCTGGAGTTGATGGATCGTGAACTGCCGCTCCCTCTTGAGCCCCTCGCCGAGCAGCTTGCCAACGCCGGCATCACCCGGCGCTCTTTCATGAAATGGTCGGCGGCGACTGCGGCCTTGTTGCTGCTGCCGCCGATTTTTAAAACCAGGGTTGCAAAAGCCGCCGAACAGCTCGGTCGAGTTCCGATTGTCTGGCTTCACTTTGCAGAATGCACCGGCTGCAGCGAGGCTCTGCTCAGGACATCCTATCCCAACATCGATGATCTTATTCTCGAAACCCTCTCCCTGGAATACCATGAAACCCTGATGGCGGCCGCCGGCCACCAGGCCGAGGAAAACCTGGAAAGAGCTCTGCATGATTTTCCCGGCAAATTCATCTGCGTTATCGAAGGTGCCTTGCCGACCGGCCTGAATGGTCAATATCTGACCCTGGGGAGTAAGGGGCGAACCGGAATGGAAATCGCCCGGGAAGTTACCGCCAAAGCCGCGGCGGTTATCTGTATCGGCAGCTGCTCGTCTTTCGGCAACGTTCAGGCGGCCAACCCCAATCCCACTCAGGCCAAGGGTATCAGCGCCGCTCTCGGAATCAAGACGGTCAACATTCCCGGCTGCCCCCCTAATCCGATTAATTTTGTCGGCACGCTGCTTCATTATCTGATGTTTGGAGCCATGCCCCCGCTTGATGCCTTGGGCCGGCCGATCTGGGCCTATGGTAAAAGAATCCATGATTATTGTGAACGCCGGCCCCACTATGACGCCGGGGAATTTGTTGAAGAATGGGGTGATCAGGGCGCAAAACAAGGCTGGTGCCTTTACAAAATGGGTTGCAAAGGACCCTACACTTACGCCAACTGCGCCAAGATACGCTTTAACGACAGTGTCTCCTGGCCGATCATGGGCGGTCATGGCTGCATGGGCTGTGTCGAGCCCGATTTCTGGGATAGCATGGCGCCGCTGGAAAAACCGATCGCGGAAAAACATTTCGGCGGCGGCGAAAGAACCGTAGACAACCTGGGGAAGGCCCTGGCCGGAGTAACTGCGGCCGGCATTGCCGTCCATGGCGCGGTTTCCTATTTCAAACGCCAGGGCCAGAACCGGCCGGCCGAACCGAAGCATGAGGGTTGAAAATGGCTAAAAGAATCGTTGTTGATCCGATTACCAGAATCGAAGGCCACCTCCGCATTGAGGTCGAGGTTGATGCACAAAACGTAATCCGTGATGCCTGGAGTTCAATCACCTTGTGGCGCGGAATCGAAACCATCCTGAAAGGACGCGACCCGCGCGATGCCGGTCTGATCACTCAGCGGATCTGCGGGGTCTGCACTTATTCTCATTACGAAGCCTCGATCCTGGCCTGTGAGAACGCTTTCAAAATCACCCCACCACCTAATGCCCGTATAGTTCGCAATCTGATCAAAGCCTCGCAGTACCTGACCGATCATATCATGCATTTTTATCATCTTCACGGGCTTGACTGGGTGGATATTGTCAGCGCCCTCTCCGCCGACCCCAAAAAAGCGGTTGCGCTCGCCAGAAGTTTTCATGGGGATCCTTATAATTGTTCGGAAGGCCATTATCAAACGGTACAAAAACGCCTGAGCAAATTTGCTCAATCGGGTCGCCTGGGTCCCTTTGCCAACGCCTACTGGGGTAACCCTGCCTTCAAATTGCCACCTGAAGCCAACCTTGTTATCGCCTCCCATTATCTGGACGCTCTGCATATCTCCAAAATCGGCGGTCAGATGCAGGCCATTTTCGGGGGTAAGAATCCGCACCCGCAAACCTTGGTTGTCGGCGGAGTCACCTGTGTCATGGATATTCAGGATGCTCATCGCATCGGGGAATACCTGTACCGTCTCAAAGAGATACAGAAGTTTATCGATTCGGCTTACCTTCCCGACCTCCTGATTGCCGCCGTCTTCTACAAGGAAGAAGGTCTGAACGGGGTTGGCGCCAGCGTCAAGAATTATCTTTCCTATGGCGGTTTCCCGCTGGATGATGACTGGCATGAGGTCTTGCTGCCCAGAGGAGTGGTCAAAGGCGCCGACCTGAGTCGCCCCCTGCCTCTCGACGAGCATGCGATCACTGAAGAAGTGGCTCATTCATGGTATGTCGGCGCGGAAAAACTGCACCCCTATCAAGGCCGGACCGAACCCGCTTACAGTGGTTTTGACGCTCAGGGCCAGGTAAAGGGAGATGAAAAATACAGCTGGTGCAAGGCCCCCCGTTACCATGACCAGCCTTATGAAGTCGGTCCCCTGGCGCGCTTTATCGTCGCCTACGCTCAGGGAGACAAACGCATCAAACCTCTGGTGGACAACACCCTGAAAACTGCGGGCCTTCCAGTCTCGGTTCTTTTTTCTACCCTGGGCCGAACTGCGGCCCGAGGTCTCGAAACCAAGCTGGTCGCCGACTATACCGAGACCTGGATCAATGAGCTGATCACCAACCTGAAAGGTGGGGATCAGCGAACCTGGACTCGTTGCGATGTGCCCCAAAGCGCTCAGGGCCGTGGCCTGACCGAGGTTCCCCGCGGCTCTCTCGGCCACTGGCTTAAGGTTGAAAACCAGGTCATCAGTAATTATCAGGCGATCGTTCCGTCGACCTGGAACTGCTCACCCCGGGATCTGCAAAACATTCGGGGACCTTACGAGGAGTCCCTGATCGGCACCAAGATGGCAAATATTGATCAACCGCTGGAGATTCTGCGCACGATCCACTCCTTTGACCCCTGCATGGCCTGCGCCGTCCATGTGATTGATGGCAAAGGTCGGGAAATAGGTAAGTTCAAGGTTCTCTAAGACGGTCGTCAAGGAGTCTGTTATGCCTAGATTACGCATGCAAAAAGAATGGTGGCTCTCAATTCGGCTGATCCACTGGTCGGTTGTTCTGTCGGTTTTCACCTTGCTCATCAGTGGTTTTTACATCGCCGATCCACTTTCCCACGCAGCCGGCGCCACCGCCGATAAATACTGGATGGGGAACCTGCGCGCCCTGCACAGTGGCGTTGGTATTTTCCTGACCTTTCTGATGATCTGGCGCGCCTACCTCGGCCTGTTCGCCAAGTTCCATGCCCGCTGGACCGACCTTCTGGCGTGGACCAATATTCACAATCTGATTGTTCAGATAAGATTCTATCTCCTGCTCACGCAAGAAAAGCCCAAACATCAATATCAATATGGGCCTTTGCAATCCCTGGCCTACAGCGGTTTAGTCGTCCTGCAGACCATGATTATCCTGACCGGGATAATTTTACTTGGAGCTAACTATCATGCCGGTTTAACGCTCTGGTTCTCAGAACTTTTACGCCCGCTTGAAATCGCTCTGGGGGGACTGGCCGGAATTCGCCTGCTGCATCATATTATTTCCTGGGGATTTATTCTTTTCATCATGATTCACGTCTATATGGCTATCTGGATTGATGTTGTTTACAAGGAAGGAACCGTTTCCTCGATGATCAGCGGCCGGGTTTTCCGTAAAGTCGAGTAGGTTTTGATGCGCACAACTATTCTGGGGCTGGGCAATACCCTGCTCGGTGATGAGGGCTTCGGGGTCTTCTTTCTGCAGAAACTGGTCGATAAATATGATTTTCCCGAAACCGTGCAACTGGTCGACGGGGGAACCCTGGGCTATGGCCTGCTTGATACGATCAGTGCCTGCGAGCGGCTTCTGGTCATAGATATCATCAAAAGTGGAGATCGACCTGGATCCCTCTATCGTTTTACCAGGGCTGAAATGGAACTGCGGTTGCCGCCGCCCACCTCGGCTCATGAAGTTGAATTTTTAGACGTTTTATATAAGGCGGAAATGATGGGGCGTTTGCCGGAAACCGTGTTCCTCTGCATTACCCCGGAAAAATACGGCGGCCAGATGGAAATCGGCCTGACCCCGGCCATGTACGAGGCCTTTCCCGCCATGGAAAAAATCTTTTTCCAGCAATTGAGCCACTGGCAATTAACGGTCCAGGCCAAGAAAAGTGCATGAGCTTTCCCTGGTCCAGTCGCTGTTGCAACTTATTGACGAGCAGGCGGCCAAGCACGGTTTTTCGCGCGTCAATGAGATTTATCTCTCCTGCGGTCGCCTCTCTTCGATAGAACCGGAAAGCTTGAAATTCGCCTTTAAAACCCTGTCCGATGGTACCCCCTGCGCCCAGGCCAAGCTGCAGCTGACCATTCTTCCCCTGAAAGTTTT